>JAWOBD010000061.1:0-14358 GCA_046498175.1 Dehalococcoidales bacterium
ACTTCTTCGGCAGACTTCAGATTTTCATAAAACCCCATGGCATCATCCATGGAACGAATTTGTTTTCCGTTAACCCCCTTGATGATATCACCGCTTTCCATGCCCATTTCCTCAAAAATCGAGCCGCTGCGAATGCCGCTAAGCAAAATGCCGCTCGGGTTTCCGTCTTCAAAATAGGGTCTGACGCGCACCTGGCGCATCAGGTTATTGACATCCTGCAACGCGTCGGAAATCCGGTCACGTCCTATGTCAATTGTATGTTCACTGTCATCCGCCCCCCCGGGCATGCCGCGTTCTCCGCTGCCACCTTTATCACTGACCAGGCTGCCCTCGTCGTCCATTTCCAGGATTTCGTCTTTTCCGTTTACATCCAGAACCACCTTTTTGCGCAGTATCATCTTTAGGCGGGCCTCCTCGATTGTGTCTCCCCGGCGGTAGAGCTGCTGCTCGCTGTCTGATCCATTTTTTATTACCGCATAGGAACTTCCGTCCGCGCAGAAACAATATCGTCCAGTATCACCACCGCGTGCCAAAAACGGGGGCTGGCACTGCCCCGTCTTACCATCGAACCGGGGCGTTCCGTCATCGGTCGGTGCGGCGTGGCGCTATATGAAGCCGGGGTCGTAAAAGACATCCCGGGAATAAGGCGCTATGTATCCGTGGACGGCGGTATGGGAGATAACATCCGCCCTGCGCTATACGGTGCCAGATATGAAGCCGTTATCGCCAACAAGATGAAGGAACGAGAAAGCCAGGAGGTTACCATAGCAGGCAGATATTGTGAGTCCGGTGACATCCTTATCCCGGATATCCGTCTGCCCTCCATAACGAGTGGTGATATCATTGCCATACCCGCTTGCGGTGCTTACTGCTTACCCATGTCAAGCAACTACAATGCATCGCCAAAGCCGGCAGTGGTTATGGTCAATAACGGTAAAGCACACCTTATCCGAAGGCGTGAGACGGTGGAAGATCTCCTTCGATGTGATACGGGCCGGCAATTTGATAGCTAACAATGTGGCAGGTAATTGGTCAGAACAGAGCCGTTTCATTGCTTAAAAGCAGCCTCGAAAAAGGTGCGCTGGCCCATGCCTATCTCCTCATCGGCCCTCACCATGTCGGCAAAATGACGCTGGCAATGGACCTGGCCCGGGCCATAAATTGTGGTGCTGCCACCCCCCCTTGCGGCGAATGTAGCACCTGCCTGAAAATAAGCTCGGGGAAGCATCCCGACGTCGAGGTCATCACTATATCTGGAGGACAGGATATATCGGAAGACAGTGTACAAACGGAAATCAGCATTGAGCGGATTAGACAGCTACAGCACTCAGCCAGCCTTCCTCCCTTTGAAGCCAGATACAAGGTATTCATCATCGAAGGAGCCGAGCTACTCTCCAACGAAGCCGCCAACTGCCTGTTAAAAACCCTTGAGGAACCTGCAGATAAAGTAATCTTTGCACTGGTGACTGCAAGGGAAGAGCTATTACCGGCTACCGTCGTTTCGCGGTGCCAGCGGCTGGAACTACTCCCCTTGCCACCAGACGAAATGGAGAAAGCACTCGGTGAACATTGGGACATTGAGCAGAGAAAAGCAAGGCTTCTGGCACGGCTTTCCCGGGGCTGTCTGGGACAGGCACTTGAATACTCCCAAGATGAAAGCCTTCTCAAAGAACGCTCGGACCGAATAGAACAAATGCTAAAGGTCATCGGTAGCGAATATTACGAGGAGCGCCTGGATTACGCGGCTCGCCTGTCTTCTCAATTCAATAAAGACAGGCGAGCCGCAATAAAAAATCTGGATATGTGGCTTGACTGGTGGCATGACCTGCTCCTGGTCAAGATAGGAGTTCCTGAGGCCATTACAAGCACCGATTACCAGGCCGTTCTCGAGCGACAGGCGGAGTATTACGACCTGAACGATATCAGAGAGTTTATCAGTGCCGCGCAAGCAGCCTTCCTGCAGCTAAAACAGAATGCCAATTCACAGCTGGTATTTGAAGTGCTGATGCTCGGCATACCAGAAAGGAGATTGTAAATATGGCCGATGTCGTCGGCATAAGGTTTAAAAGGGCCGGCAAGGTATACTACTTCGACCCGGCGGGTATTGACATGGAGGTAAGCGACCGGGTTATAGTCAAAACAACCCGGGGGCTGGAAATGGGGGAGATAGTCATTACACCACATCAGGTAATGGATAGCGAAGTCAAGGAACAGCTTAAACCTGTGGTACGAAAAGCAACTTCAGAAGATATAGAACAAACCCAGGAACAGCAGAAAATGACTGCAGAGGCGCTGGTTGAATGCAATAACCTCATCGAGAAAATGGAATTACCCATGAAGCTACTTACCGCCGAATATAGCTTCAGTGGCAAACGACTCACCTTTTTCTTCAGTGCCTCAGAGAGAGTTGATTTTCGGGAGCTGGTCAAGGAACTAACCAGCCGCCTCAAGGTACGTGTAGAACTCAGGCAGGTGGGCCCCAGAGACGGAGCCAAACTAATTGATGGTTACGGTCGCTGCGGCCGCCGACTGTGCTGCAGTAGCTTCCTCACCGAATTTGAACCAGTCTCTATCCGAATGGCCAAGGAACAGGAACTACCCCTTAATCCAGTGAAAATCTCGGGGGTCTGCGGCCGTTTGATGTGCTGCCTTGCCTACGAAGCAGACCTATACCGCGCCATGCGGGGGAAAATGCCCAAAAAGGGTCAGAGGGTAATGACCAAGTCGGGAACAGCAGTTGTTACCGGAGGCAATCTCATCAAACAGACCATATTTCTGGAGTTGAAGAGCGGCGCTATCATAGAAGAACCCCTCAGCGAAATAACTGCCGAGGGAGAGCAAACTCAAAAAGAGCAGCAGCCCAAGAAAAAGACCTGATATGGGAAAGGCCTTAACGGCGCCGTTTCACGGGAAGGTATTTCTGCCACTGAACCTGAGCCTTCAGAGAAATGGGAATATAAAAAGGGAGATGATCTCTAGGGGGGCCAGGATGATTTAATAATTTCATACCAGCCTCTTCCGGTGTCCGGCCCGCCTTATGCCGATTACAACGAGTACATGCGCTGACCACATTCTCCCATGTTTGCTCACCGCCGCGGTAACGAGGTATCACATGGTCCAGAGTAAGTTGCCGGGTCTCCTTACCGCAATACTGACACATATACCGGTCGCGCTCGAAAACCTCCAGGCGAGTCAACCTCCTTCTCTGCCGGGGCCGCTTTATCAGGTAGGGTAGCCTTATCACTGAAGGGAGCGGGAAGCTATCGTCTATTGAATGGATAAAACCGGCGCCATCCTCCAGCATCTCCGCCTTGCCCTCGAATACCATCACCACTGCCCGCCGCACCCGACATATACTGAGCGGCTCGTAATTCTGATTAAGTACCAGCACCGACCGGTTTATCATAGCTCAATCAAGGTTCTTTCTACAGCAGGCTTGTTTATTCTACTAAAAAACGCTCCCCAGATACAAGACTGGTAGCCAGTTATACCGGTGCCATTATCACTTCTTGCTGCCACGAGACCTCGCTCTGAAAGCGGTTCTGCGATCACCACGGTAATCAGGGACGGTAAGAATGAATGGCGTGCTTATTTTGACATCGACCATGCGCGAGCTAATGGTGCTATCGATTTCATCCATTGTGTGCCGCGTGGTAATCACCGTCGGTAATTTGGCATTGTAACGGTAGTTGATAATCTGATACAGCTTCTCCTGCGCCCAGGGAGTAGTTGTCTGCTCCCCGAAGTCATCCAGAACAAGCAGGGGTGACTTCTTCACCCTTTCAAACACCTTGTCGTAGGAAATCTTGCTCTCCGGATTAAATGCGGAACGGAGGTGGTCAAGAAGCTCGGGTACCACTACGAACCTTGCCGGTTTTCCAGCCTGAAAGCAATAGTTCGCCACTGCCGCCGCGAGGTGAGTCTTTCCACAACCATTTGTTCCCTGCAACACCAGCCAGCCCTCCGGTGAACGGGCAAACCGGAAGACCCCGTCAAAAACATGCTTCAAGTTATCCCGCTGCTCCCGGGGCAAGTTTAACCTTTCCTGGTCGAAGTTCTCGAAAGTCATTCCCTTCTGAAGCTCAAACTCAGGCCCCCAGCCATAATCCAGGCTGATTTCCCTGTCCTCCACGCTACATATACGGCACAGCTCAGGGTCGTTAACACGATTGGCCAACCGGTCACTGAGCTGTTCAACAGGTACTATGGGTATAATAACGGTAGGCAAGGCACTATTAAAGCGGTGATTAAGCAGCTGCTCCAGTTTTTCCTTGGCCCATGGTGTGCTTGATTGAGCACCGAGGTCGTCCAGAACCAGCAGAGGGGTGCTGCGAACCTGCTCAAAGAACTCATCATAAGGCACTTCACTGGCCGGGCTGAAGGCAGACCTCAGACGGTCCAGAAGGTCGGGTGCAGATATATAGAAGGCGGGTTGACCCTGCCCGATTCTCTCATTGGCGATGGCCGCCGCCAGATGAGTCTTACCGCAACCGCTGGGTCCGGTAAGAATCAACCACCCGGAAGGTTCCCGGGCAAACTCCCTGGCCGTCCGGTAGGCAAAGGCAAACTGCTCTTGGTTCACGGGATTCCCGCTCCTTCCTTCGGGGATCAGTTCGGCAAAGGTAAAACGGGTAAGAGCACCAAGGTTACTGTAGCTGACCAGATGGAATTGCTCCTCCCTGGCCAGATCTTCCTTTACACAGCGGCAGGGTATGACCCGGCTATAGTCCGGTCTTCCGGTAGCAAGCAGGGGGTGAACGAAGCCAGTCCCATTACAGATGGAACAGCCGGAGTTCGACACGCTTTCCATCGCTTCAGCGCTGGAACATATGTCCGTATTTTTGTTTGGTGTAACGTTCGGTATCTTCCCTTTTAGAATATCGCCCAGGTGTTCCATCGCTCCTTCCCTCCTGCTTCCAGCGCTCCAGGATGCGGGAAATATAACGCCAGTTCCGCTTGTTGAGCAAAACCGCCTCCTTGATGGCATCTGCTATCCATCCTTCGGGATAAATCCTCTCAGCCTGCATCAACTCTTCGGCAATAATAGGAGTAAGCATGCCGACATTTTCCTCGTACACGGTAAAAATATCCGGCCTGTCCGCCACGGAAACCGCGTTATCAGTTTCCGGGCCGACAACGAGGTCTTGCAGAGAAATTTCCCCGCTTTTTATCCTCTCTACAACCCTTCTATCCGGCTCGGCATTGACAAAATATATGTCCTCGGCCACACCGTTTCTCTCCATCGCCATGTGAAGAATGGAGCCCCTTTCCACCGCCATTGCCAGCGCCCCGCGCAGTATTTCAGAAGGCGAATGCGCGGTGTCTCCTAGGCTATGCATCAAGGCAGGTATACCCTCAAGCTGCCGGTAACTGACACAGCGGGGATACCCCTTCTTCCGGTAAAGGGCGAAGAATATATAAAGGGTTACCTTGAGTTCAGCCGCATCGGTTATCTGGGGAATCAAGGTACTGAAGAAAACGTTGGGTAAGGGGGTAAACTGCATCCTGCCCGGGAAACCAGCGAACTTTTTCATAACAAACTTGCCTTGGCGCTGCCAACATTACCCGGTATATTGGTAAACTTGGCGAGCCTGGGAATAAAGTTCAGATTTATCTGACCGGTAGGTCCGTTACGGTGCTTGGCGATGATTACTTCAGCTGGGGGCGGATATTTCTGGCCCGGGTGTTCGACTTCCCATTCCTGCTGAGAATGATAGCGCACCTCATCCCGGTAAATGAACAGGACTATATCGGCATCCTGCTCAATGCTGCCACTCTCACGAAGGTCGGATAACTGGGGTTTATGTGAAGGTCTGGATTCCACCAAACGGCTCAACTGTGAGGCCGCTATAACCGGCACATCGAGCTCACGGGCTATTCCCTTCAGGTACCGGGTGATATAGCTTATTTCCTGGACCCTGTTTTCCCTTTTCCCCTCCCCCTGTATCAACTGCAGATAGTCAATTATGACAAGGTCAAGGCCCCGTTCGTAATATAGCTGCCTCGCCTTGCTCCTTATATCCACCACCCGTAAATGAGGAGAATCATCAATGTAAATCTGTGCCTCAGAAAGTACGCCGCTGGCATTCAGTATTTTCTCTTCATCAGCTTCACCATGTGAGCCAAAGCGCACCCGGCTCAGATTTACACCCGACTCACTCGAAAGCAAGCGTCGTACCAGTGAATCACGCGACATCTCGAGGCTGAACACAGCTACGCAGGCACCGCTTTCCACAGCGGCGTTACGGGCGATATTCAAAGCCAGGCTGGTTTTCCCCATGCTGGGCCTGCCCGCAGCAATTATTAGATCGGACCGCTGAAACCCTCCCAGCATCTCGTCCAGTCCCGTGAACCCCGAATCCACGTGGGGAATTTTTTCTATCGCTTCATCAAGAGAAACTGACCCCTGCTCGGCGTCCTCGAAGTACTTATCCAGAACCTGACGCACGGGAATCAGGCCCCGGCTTTCCTGCCCCTGTCGTATCTGCAGAAGGGTGTTCTCAGCTCGGCTGATACTTGCATCAACATCCGGATCCGATTGATAACCGATGGCCGCAATCTGATTGCTGGCCTCGATAAGCCGTCGCATTACCGACAGCCGGTATACTATACGGGCATAGTGCTCGATATCGAGAGAAGTGGGTACTATCGATATCAGGTAGCTCAGGTAGGCTCCGCCACCGCAATTCTCGAGTTTTTCCTGCCTGTCGAGTTCCTGTGCAACCGTAATCTGGTTGATGGCCTCGCTACGCTGATACAATGACAGGCAAGCAGCGTATATCTGAGAGTTGCTCTCATTATAGAAATCCGCCGCCTTGATAAGTATGGCAACCTTATAGATGGCATCGCCATCAATAAGCAGTGACCCGATTACTGCTTCCTCAGCAGAGGTATCATGGGGCGGTAGCCTGTCAGCATTCAATCTATTCCGACTCCTTTTCCTCCGTCTCTTCCTTTTCTTTCTTTACGGTTTTCTCCTTCTTTACCTCATCCTCTCTTTCAACCCTCTGCTCGACAACGGTGACATTTATCTTGGGCACAATATCCTTGCCCAGCTTTACAGCTATCTCGTAGCTGCCAAGCTGGTGAATATTCTCCGCCATCTCTATTTTTCGCTTGTCGATTACCACGCCGCAGCTATTCTCCAGTTCCCGAGCAATATCAGCACTGGTAATCGAGCCGTACAATCGCTCCTTGCTCCCCACTCTGGCCGTTATCTCTATGTTCGTGCCCTCTATCAGGCCCGCCTGCTCCCTCAGCTGGGCTTCTGTCTCGGCCCGCTGTCTGGCCCTTTCACGACTCCTCGCTTCCGCCTGTTTGATAGCATCCGTACTGGCCAGCAAGGCCATTTTACGGGGGATAAGGTAATTCCTCGCATAGCCATCAGCCACATTCTTTATGTCACCCGAACTGGCCACACCGGGTACATCATCCAAAAATACAACCTTCATATTTCAACCTTTCTGCCTGATTTTGATTACCACATTATACTTCATCTACAACCCTTACTTCATTATCACTGCCGGCTAAACCCTTCCTTTATCTCTTCCATTTTATCCAAATCGGCCAGCAAATCGACAGCAGTCATCGCCATTGACTTCGACCCGTCAAGCAAAGCACGTTTGCCCTCATCAGAAGCAGCGGCCGAAGCAAACTGACTGGAGTGAAGCAATATATTATCCTGTGCTATGGCCATCATTGGATGAATCGCAGGGATTTGATGACTGACATTACCCATATCGGTACTGAAGACAAAACCATCCGGGCAGGTAAGCTCCATCACTCTCCCCAGCAACTCCGCATTGCGCCGGAATAAACAGGCCAGGGGCATATTGTTAAGCATTGTCGCATAGTGGTTTTTCTCCCAGCGGTATTCCAGCCGTGCACCACTGGCCGTAGCCGCCCCGCTGAAGCAATTGACCACCTTTTGCTTCAACTCATCCAGATAGGCATCGCTCTCCGCCCTCACAATAAATACACCGGCGCTGTGTTCGGGAACGATATTGGCAGCCTGACCTCCATCGGTAATGATACCGTGTATCCGGGCTCTGTCACTGATATGCTGCCTGAGCGAATTAATCGCGGTAAAGGACTGCAGCATTGCTTCCAGGGCATTGATACCCGCTTCCGGTCTGGCGGCAGCGTGAGCCGCTTTGCCAAAGAACTCTACCTTCAGAACCTGACTGGCAAGTGCCCGGATGGTGGCGATATCATATACCCCAGGATGCAACATCATGGCCATGTCAAGCTCACTGAAGGCCCCCATCTCAAGCATGGTTACCTTACCACCTCCCATCTCTTCAGCCGGCGTGCCAAGGACAACGACGCTTCCTCCCAGACTGTCAATTACCGCCCGGATGGCAACCGCCGCCCCCACGGCGCTGGCAGCAATGATATTATGGCCGCAGGCATGGCCCAGACCAGGCAGCGC
This sequence comes from Dehalococcoidales bacterium, assembly GCA_046498175.1. Taxonomy (GTDB): domain Bacteria; phylum Chloroflexota; class Dehalococcoidia; order Dehalococcoidales; family UBA5760; genus UBA5760. The sequence continues at coordinate 8,432 of JAWOBD010000061.1, forward strand.
ATCGTACTCCGCGATAATTCCCAGAACCGGTTTACCATCCCCATAACGTGCCCGGAAAGCGGTGCTTAGCCCGCAGATTCCGTTCTCAACCGAAAAACCTTTTCCGCCAAGATAAGTCCCAAGCCAGCCAACCGCTTTTCTTTCGTCAAAACCCATCTCAGGATGGGAATGAATCTTGAGGCTGAGATCCCCAAGGCGCCCGCTTTCGGAATCCACCTCACTGATAACAAGGCTCTTCAATTCGTCCGTATTCACAAGCTCTACCCCTTCCCGAAAAACCGATTCCCCGGCCAGTAAAAATATACTACCAGCCATCACCATAATTATAGACCAGCATAGGGAAGGATTTCTAGGCGGGAGTGCCGTTGTCAGATTCACTAGCAGTGTAAATTTTGCCGTTATAATGTTATAGTGATAGGTGAATGATCACGACAGAAAATCATCACAACTAAGCAATGGAGCCTCAAAAAATGTCAGAACTACAGCAGAAAGAAGAGGAAATCAGGCAAGAAATACTTGCTGACCTCAGGGAAAGGAAAAATTCCATCAGGCAGATGGGAGGAGATAAAAATGTTCAGAAGCAGAGAGAACGGGGCAAGCTGACAGCCCGGGAGAGAATCGAACGACTGCTCGATGATGGTACTTTCTGTGAGATCGGTATCTTCGCCACCAATCGCGGTACTGATTTCGGTATGGACAAAATCACGGTGCCTGCCGACGGCGTAATCACGGGATACGGCCGGGTAAACGGCAGAACGGTCTATGTATATGCCCAGGACTTCACCTCAGTGGGGGGAAGCCTCAGCGAAATACACTCCCAGAAAATTTGCCGCATCCTCGATAGCGCCGCCAAGGCTGGCTGTCCGGTAATAGGGATAAACGACTCCGGTGGTGCCCGAATCCAGGATGGGGTTGATGCCCTGGCCGGTTATGGCCGGATATTCCTTCGCAACTCGATTTTCTCGGGAGTAATACCCCAAATCTGTGCCATAATGGGTCCCTGTGCAGGTGGGGGCGTGTATTCACCCGCCCTGATGGACTTTATTTTCATGGTCAAGAAGACCAGTTATGCCTATATTACCGGACCGCAGGTGGTCAGGGCGGTTACGGGAGAAGAAGTCAGCCATGAAGAGTTGGGCGGTGCCGACACAGCCCAGAGGAAGGCAGGAGTGGCCTGCCGCTCAGAACCCAGCGAGGAGGAATGCCTGGATAGTATCAAGGAACTGCTCGATTTCCTGCCCTCAAGCAACCGGGAAAATCCCAGGCGGGTTGACTGGGGAGATGACCCGGAACGCAGTGACCCAACGCTTTTTGATATTGTACCGACCAGAACCAGCAAACCCTACGATATGCACAGGCTCATCAGCACGGTATTTGACCGCAGAACCGACGGGGGAAATAGCTACTTTGAGACCTTCCCCAGCTTTGCTACGAATATTATCACCTGTTTTGCCCGTCTCAACGGATGGACGGTCGGTATCATTGCCCAGCAGCCGATGTCAAAGGCAGGGGTTCTGGACATTGACGCCTGTGACAAAGCTTCACGCTTTATACGCTTCTGTGATGCCTTCAATATTCCTCTGGTAAACATAGTTGACGTTCCCGGATACTTGCCCGGTACCGACCAGGAGTGGGGAGGTATCATCAGGCACGGTGCCAAGATGCTCTATGCCTATTCCGAGGCAGTAGTGCCCAAGATAACCCTTACCATAAGGAAGGCATACGGAGGGGCCTACATCGGGATGTGCTGCAAGGAGCTTGGCGCCGACAGCGTTTTCTGCTGGCCAACTACAGAACTGGCTGTAATGGGGTCGGAAGGAGCCGCAGCAATAATATTTCGTAAGGAACTGGAGAAAGCGGATGACCCCGAGACATTGCTTCAGGAAAAAATAAGGGAATACCGTACCACCTTCGCCAATCCCTACCAGGCCGCCCGCAATCTGCATATTGACGATGTTATCGAACCTGCTAAGACCAGGCCCAGGCTCATCAAGGCTCTGGAGGCAATAATCGGTAAGGAAGAGGAAAGGCCAAAAAAGAGGCACGGTATCATTCCAGCCTGACGGAACCTGTTAAAGGATACAGGGAAAATGGTAATGACCAAGATAAGCGTTATCGGCGCAGGAAACGTCGGTGCCCTATGTGCCAAACAGCTAGCCGACCGGGGCTATGCCAGAATAACCCTGCTGGATGTTGTCGAAGGACTGGCACAGGGCAAAGGGCTCGATATCCAAGAGTCAATGCCCGTTGCAGGTACAGACACCACCATTATCGGTACCGGTCAATATCAGGAAACCGCCGGCTCGGACCTGGCTATCATCACTGCCGGTGTAACCCGTAAACCCGGAATGACACGCGATGATTTGCTGACAACGAATATGAATATCGTCAGCGAGGTAACCCGCAAGCTCCTGGCCCATTCCCCCAAAGCCATCATCATCGTAGCCACTAACCCTGTTGACGCGATGACCTACCTTGTAAAAAGCATCAGTGGGCTGCCACGGAGCAGGGTTTTCGGGCTTTCTGGAGTACTGGACAGCAGCCGGCTGAGAAGCTTTATCGCCAAAGAGCTAAACGTCTCCGCAGCAGATATCTTCGCCTGTATCCTGGGCCAGCACGGTGACTCCGCGGTGGTCATCCCCAGGCTTACCACGGTCCACGGCATTCCTATAACCAGCCTCTTATCCAGAGAGAAAATTGACCGGCTGGTAGAGCGGGCCGTCAGGGCCGGTGCCGAGATTGTGGAGCTGCTGAAGACGGGAAGCGCTTCATTTGCTCCTTCAGCCGCAATCGCCCGTATGGCAGATGCTGTCGTACTTGATAAGAAAGAGATTCTGCCCTGTGCCGTCTGCATGGAGGGTGAATACGGTCTGAGAGACACCACCATCGGAGTCCCAGTTAAACTGGGCAGGGAAGGTATCGAGCAGATAATCGAGCTTGAACTAAGAGATGACGAAAAGGCGGCCCTTAAGGAATCAGCAGATGTGGTAAGAGGGATGATAAAGGATATGGGTATTTAACCGGATACAGGGAAACATAAGTGAATAACACGCGAGCAGGATAAAGCACATATAAGGTATAATGTATGGTCAAGCCTACCAGCGCCGGAAAAGGAGGAACAAGCAGGACAATGAGAGAGATTGAAGCCAGTGAGATAACCAAAACGGTATCACAGCTCTTCCAGGACGCCTGTCATCACCTCCCCGAAGACGTAATAGACGCCATCAAGAAGGCACAGCAGGAGGAGGAATCCCCTATAGGACGAGAAGTATTGGAAAGCATCATAAGGAATGCCGATATAGCAGCCAAAGAGCGAATCCCTCTCTGTCAGGACACAGGTGATGCCGTAGTTTTTTTGGAACTGGGTCAGGAAGTCCATATAGTCGGCGGCGACCTTTACTCCGCGGTCAACGAAGGGGTACGACACGGATATACGCAGGGCTACTTGCGCAAATCTATGGTGAGCCGTCCTTTTTCCGCACGGGTCAATACGAAAGACAACACCCCCGCAGTCATCTATACAGATATCGTTCCCGGAGACAAAGTGAGGATTATCGCCAAACCCAAGGGAGGGGGCTCCGAAAATATGATCCGCCTGGCCATGCTTCACCCGGCGAAAGGACGTCAGGGAATTATCGATTTCGTGGTCAATTCCGTGGATAGGGCGGGAAGCAATCCCTGCCCCCCAACCATCGTCGGTGTCGGCATTGGAGGTACCGCAGAAAAAACTATAATGCTGGCCAAAAGAGCGCTTCTCCGCAAGATAGGTGAGCCGAACACTGACACGGAGACCGCCGAACTGGAGCGGGAAATTCTCAGCCGCATCAACAAACTGGGCATTGGGCCGATGGGCTACGGAGGAAGAATAACCGCTCTGGCCGTTCATATCGAGATATTCCCTACCCATATCGCCAGCCTGCCGGTGGCGGTAAATCTGGAGTGCCATAGCTGCCGGCACAAAGAAGCTACTCTCTAAGAGGAGGCTAAAATGGCAAAAAAGAAGATCAAACTCCCCCTGACCGATGATATAATCCAGGATCTCCACACCGGTGATGAGGTTCTTCTCAGCGGCACTGTCTATGTGGCCAGGGATGCCGCTCACAAGAGGATGGTCGAAGCCCTGGAGGAAGGAAAGCCATTGCCCTTCGATATCAAAGGGCAGACGGTTTATTACATGGGGCCTTCTCCCGCCCGGCCAGGACACATTATCGGCTCGGCTGGGCCTACCACCAGCGGGCGCATGGACAGCTACTCACCCCGCCTGATTGAAGAAGGGCTCAAGGGAATGATCGGCAAAGGAATGCGTTCATCCGAAGTAAAAGAAGCCATCAAAAAACATAACGCGGTATATTTCGCCGTGGTTGGCGGTACCGGTGCGCTAGCCTCGCAAGGAATAAAAAAAGCGGAGGTAATCGCCTACGATGACCTGGGAGCAGAGGCGGTACACCGTCTCGAGGTAAAGGATTTTCCGGTCAGAGTCATCAATGATGTCCATGGCGGGGACCTCTACGAGAAAGGGAAAGCCAAATACAGGATAGAATAGCAGATTTCACCGATCACCTCGGGAAAACTGAGGAATAATCAATTGGCCAGATATGACTATATAATAATCGGCAGCGGTATTGCCGGACTTTATACCGCCCTCCTGGCCAAGGAGCAGGGCAGCGTACTGGTTATCACCAAGGGCAGTATCGAAGACTGCAACACCAGGCATGCCCAGGGTGGCATTGCCGCCGCCATCGGTAACGACGATTCAAAGGAACTCCATTTCCGGGATACGGTAACTGCCGGGAGCGGTCTATGCAATAACGAGGCGGTACATATTCTGACCAGCGAAGCGCCCGCCCGTATTGCCGACCTGGTTAACCTCGAGGTGCCCTTCGATACATCAAACGGTAAAATCGCGCTGACCAAAGAAGCAGCCCACAGTGTGCCGCGTATACTCCATGCCGGAGGCGATGCCACCGGCGAACACGTTGAAAGCGCCCTGAGCCGCCGGATAAGGCTGTCCCAGATACAGGTCCTTGAAGACTGCCTGGTTACGGAGATACTGGTTGAAAATGGTGCCGTGAGCGGTATAAGGGCCCTAGATTGCCGCACCAGTTCCTCCGAACTTTTTCACTGCCGATTCCTGATTCTTGCTACCGGCGGGGCAGGGCACCTCTACAAGTTCAGCACCAACTCGGATATCGCCACCGGTGATGGCATTGCACTAGCCTTCAAGGCGGGTGCCGAGATAGCAGATATGGAGTTTTTCCAGTTCCACCCCACCGCCCTGCGCATGCCGGGAGTAACCCCCTTTCTTATCTCGGAATCAGTAAGGGGTGAAGGAGGAGTACTGCGCAATGTGGATGGCTACCGCTTTATGCCGGACTACACACCAGATGCAGATCTGGCCCCGCGTGACGTGGTTACTCGCAACATAATCTACGAGATGAGAAAAACAGCATCGGACCGGGTTTTTGTCGACGTTACTCACCTTCCTCCCCACACCATAACCACCAGGTTTCCCCACATCTACCGGTTCTGCCTGGTACGGGGCCTCGATATTACCCGTGGCCTGATACCAGTAGCTCCCGCTGCCCATTACATGATGGGCGGTATCAGAACCAATACCTGGGGGGAAACCAGTATTACCGACCTTTTCGCCGTCGGAGAATGCGCCTGCACCGGGGTCCATGGTGCCAACCGACTGGCCTCGAACTCCCTCCTAGAGGCAGTGGTATTCAGCCAGCGGATTATCGAGAGAACCGCCATGGAAACGGCGCCCGAGCCAGCGATCAACGATGAGGAAGCTGCAGACCGTTACACACTGAGTCCGCGGCAGGAGCCGGATGAAGTCCCCCTTGCCAACCTATCCGCACTCCAGGAGCTGCTCTGGGACCGGGCCGGCATAATCCGCGACCGCGAAAGCCTCAACGAAGCCC
>JAWOBD010000092.1:0-16118 GCA_046498175.1 Dehalococcoidales bacterium
CTTCAGTACAAAACCGGGAAAGATGTCAACCTCAAAGCGTCTGAAAATCAGTTTCTCGACATCGAATAGATAAATAAGCTCGTTCAGCCAGTCTACCAGCAGGCTCTCCTCATCAGGTGCGACAAGCTCAGTATCCCGCCAGGTGATTTCCTGGATAGAGCCGGGGTCGGTTATCAGGCTGAATAGTCCCCTGGCGGCACTGGCAAAGGCTTCGGACGCGTCATTCCCGTAGGCCACGACACCCACGTCAGCGGTATGGTCAAATATTTCGAATTCCCGCTTCACCAATATAAATCCCTCGAACAATACACCACTTGCGGTTAAATTATATCACCGTCAGAGTTAACTCCAAAAAACCGCCGATGGCTATTTGAGCTTTCCACGATTTCTGATATAATTTACCTGTAGGACAATTATATCTTCGTTGGAGAATAGCCTATGGATGAAATAAAGAGTGCACTCGAAATAGCGATGGAGAAGGTGGAGACCCTGGGTGAGCCCACAGAAGAGGAGCGCCTGCGATGGAAGTATATGCCTGAAGGCTCAAAGATTGCCGCCAGGTATATGGTGCAGGACTGCAACCTGACCTCTGAGCTAGGCAATTATGACGAGAATTCCAGGAAATACGTCATCGATGGGGCCAGCGAGGTACTGATAAGGAATATCGCCTTGCCCGATAGTGATATGGCGAAGAGAAAAAACAAGCTGGCCATGGACGGGCTCAAGGAAATAAAGAGCGACCGGGTGGGCCTGGAAAATATCTACGGCAAGATAAGGGGCATCTTTGAACACTACCTAGATACAGGAGAACAGCAGCGCAGACAGGCCTATATATCCTTGAAAAGCGAGTTCGAAGCGCAGGTAAAACAGGCCCTTCAGCAACAGCTTGGCTCGGCAATGGGTATGCAAATAGACGTGGAAAAACAACCCCAGTTTCAGAATGAATGGCGGAAAAGACAGTCTCAGCTGGATTCTGAATACCTGAATTTGCTGGATGAACTGAAACAGGAACTGGCCAACCTGTCCTGAGATAAGGATTTGAAAGATGGATATAAATGACGAGAGAATCCAGGAAGCGGTTAAAAATACCAGGGTTCTGCGTTCACCGAAGCAAACCCTGGATGCTTTCGGTACGACCAATATTTACTACTACTTGCTCACCGAACCATCCTACAAGGAAGTAATTGAGGATACATCGGAGACAGTAATACGGGAAGGCAGGGTTATTGCCCAGAGGCCAAAGGTAGTAACCCCCTATTACCTCTCCCGGCTGGAGGGTTTCAGCCCCGAGGCGAGAAGGTATTTCCAGATGCTAACCGGTAAACACGGCCATAAAATTGCCGGCCTTTTCTACAGCTACCGGAACGAACCGAAGGAACTCAGCATCGTTTCCGATGACATTCCGGCGGTAACAGAGAGGCTCAATAGCGAGATCGACAGGCGTGGTGAACCACTAACCTCAATCATCAGTGGCCAGGATGACCTGTGGGACGTATCCCTGATGCGTTTCATCTATGAGGTAACCGGAAGCTCCGTCCAGCAAAACCTGCGCCAGATGGGAGCAAGGGGTTTGCTCAGCATGGATTCCAGCGGTACTCCGGCCGATGCGAGGGTCAAGATCGAGGAGCTTTTCGGCAAGGCATACAGGGGTGAATGCGAGCCAGCCATTTTAAAAGAGGAACTCGACCGCTGGGGGCTCTTCCCGGACTATGAGGACCGGTTTTTCGCCCTGTTCAGGGAAAGATAAGCCGGCTACTTTTCATAAATATCTGGCTTATCCCAACTATCGCAATTCCTCAACGGAAATTTGCCAGCATCATTGCCTTATTTCGCCTTTTCATCGGAAAACCTGTTGAGCAAGTGGCCGGTTTCAGCTATAATGTCATTACTTTAATAGCTGAGAGGTCCTACATTGAAGATTTCCACAATTGAAGCCAGGGACCTGTCCGAGGCATGGTTCCTCTGCCTGCGTGAGGTTCTGGCCAACGGCAGGGAATACACCATCGAGCGGGGCAGCTATACCGGTGAAGCCCGCAAAGAACTGGAGTTCGTGATAGTACAGATCAATTGCCCCGGCATCAAGCCCCTCACCCCCGACGTACCACAGGGAGTACCCCCGCCGACCACGATGGATTACATCGAAAGCTATCTGCCCTATCTGATGACCGCCCATAGAGCAGAGGGGGAACAGTACACGTACGGGCAGTACCTGGAAAAACAAATCGATGAAGTAATCAAAATGTACCGGGAGGACGGCTACAACACCAACCAGGCCTTTATGGCAGTAGGTGATGCCCAGTCAATATTTCTATCCGACCCGCCGTGCCTCCGGGCAATCGATACCAGGATACTGAATAACAGGCTCAATTTTATCGTCTACTTCCGCTCGTGGGATTTGTGGGCCGGTTTCCCCTCCAATCTGGCCGCTATTCAGCTTCTCAAGGAATATATGGCCGGTGAGATAGGAGTCGAAGATGGGGAAATTATCGCCATAAGCAAGGGTATGCACCTTTACGACTATTCCTGGGAACTGGCCAGAACTGCAGCCAGGCTGGACTAGGTTTTTCGGGGAACAGGTTGAAAACAAAGCTCATACCTATCGTGATACTGGCCATAGCAGGCCTGTGCATTACAGGCTGCCACTCACCGGGGAGCTTCGATAAGCGGTTGAATGATATCGTGGCGCCCTATCGTTTCAGTACCATTACCTGGGAGTCACGCACCATACCGGGAGAACTGCTCGACTGGGCCCTGGGCTGGTCCCCAAAAACCGGTGACAAAACCGATGCCGTTACCGAGTACTTTTCCACCATCGATCTGATAAAAGCCCTGGAACGGGAAATCCGGGCAACAGAAACCGGCGACGGGCAGGGCAATCCAGGTTCCCGGCAATCGGAGCTTGCCGCGCTTGAGGAGAGAAAGGGTGAACTCGAGGACACCGTGGAAAAGGTGCTGGAAGAGCAGATAGAGGAAACCCTGGCAGCAGAGGGTATATTCAACCCCTTTACGGACAGACTCAAAATCATCCTCCCTCCCCTCAACTTCATTCTCGAAAAGCCGCCGCACCTTCTGGTAATTTCCCCCCGGGACAGGATAGAGACCATACGCGAAATGACGTTGAAGCAGGATTTAAGCCTTGAGGAAATTGAGGCCATCGAAAACGAAGCAGAGAAGATCGGGGTATCAGCGCTGGTGGTGAAACTGGGGGGGATGGGCTCCACCTATCCTGCCTTTGTTACCAACGATGCCAGCCTGAGCTTCACCATAGATGCCGCCACCGAGGAATGGCTGCATCAATACCTGTTCTTCAAACCACTCGGTATTCTGTATACCCTAGACCTGACTGGAATCAGCCCGGACTACGAGATCGCTACCATAAACGAGACGGTGGCCAGCATGACCAGCGAGGAAATCGGAGACATAGTTTATCGGAACAACTACCCTGCCCTCTACAATGCAAGCCCCGACGTCCAGACCAAAGCAACGGGATTCGATTTCAGCCAGGAGATGAGGCAGATAAGGAGAGCCGTGGATGAATACCTGGCCCGTGGCGAAATCGAGCTTGCCGAGGAGTATATGGAAGATAAACAGCAATATCTCGCTTCACAGGGCTATTATATCAGGAAGCTAAACCAGGCCTACTTCGCCTTTCACGGGGCCTATGCCGACAGCCCGACCTCGGTAAACCCGATAGGACTGGAGCTTGAGGAACTCAGGGAAGAGAGCGGTTCCATCAAGGATTTCCTGGAAAAATCGGCCCTGATAACCGGTCGGAAAGCGCTCAGAGAGGCCCTGGAAGAACAAAATGCACATGAGTAGACGATTGGAACCGATAGAGAACGAGGTGCGACTACGCCATCTCACCGTGGATGAGGCTTTGATCAAGCTGGACAGATACCTCAACGACGCCGTTATGGCCGGCCTGTACCAGGTACGGGTAATCCACGGCAAGGGGAGCGGAACAATTCGCCTGGTATCGAGGAGGATGCTCGCCCACCACCCCCTGGTCAAGTCATTCCGTCCCGGCGAATATGGAGAGGGCGGTAGTGGTGTCACCATTGTGGAGCTATTCTGAAAATTTGCGACCGTTGGAGCGGCCTCTTCATTTATGGGTTATAATTGCGGGGGAAGCCGGGTTTTGGCTATAATATTCATATCGATATGGTGAGTGTAGCCTAGCGGTTAGGGCGTCAGGTTGTGGCCCTGAAGATCGAGGGTTCGAATCCCTCCACTCACCCCAGCTAATCTGTAAGCGCATTGCCAACAAAAAGGGTGCCGTCCGCACATGACTATTGATTAAATGCCAGCGGACTGGTACTCTTTTTGTTGGTAGAGAATAAATCATGCTGGAGGCAAGCCAGGCAAAATGGCAGAACATATCAATCTCAAACCGATTCAGGAAGAGCACGTGAAAACCCTTACCGAATACCTGGACTCAATGGGTATCGGAGCGGCCTTTTCCGAAGCCGACTTCGTTCAGGATACGACCAGCCCGCCGGAAAACTGCCGCCAGAAGTGCATCACTCTGGAAGGCACCTCAGTAGATAAAATGGTCTACGTGATTATGCAGAACCAGGGCAAATCAAGGTCCTGGCAGAGCGGTGTTGCCACGGAGAACAACTGGTCAGCCTTTTGCCTTTATGCCGTGGAGTGTCACATCGGCAAGGATAAAAAGATCTGGAAGAACCTCAACGCAAAGGTCAAGGTGAAATGCAAAAGGGGGGATATCATCGACTTCAAGTGGACCGGAGGCAAGATAGCCGATACTCTCAACCGGGATACCGTGCTGAAGAAGCCTCTTTTGGATGACATGAACGGTTCAATACGTGCCGGGGGCGAAACGGAGGTAGCAATCTGGCCGAAGCTGGCTCTAGCCGATACGGACATCAGGATGATGGCAAGAGTGGTCACCATTGAGGGTGTACAGGCTGAGCCGGAGAATGCCATCAAGAAATACGAGCCGGTGAAGGAGGGGGTTATGCTCCTGGGTTGCTCTACAAGGGGATATCGTGATGAGAAAAGGCCCCTGATTCTGCCCTCCAGGGAAGGCTTTATGGCCTACGACCGGATAGCCAGACACCTCCGAGATTACGTTAACGCCAATGTGGTGGGTAATTTTTAGTTCATGGAAACCAGCGAAGAAGTTTTGCTAGCCAATCTCACCGAAGAACATATAGACCATTTCATATCGCTCTCTTACGACCCTGACCTGATTTCCGGCATGGGATGGAAAGGCTTCCATCCCGGCGAAGGGGACAGATTCCTCCAAACGCTGAATGTGCTGACAGTTCCCTACCTTCAAACCGGGAAATCAATGATCTTCAGTATCCTCGATGCGAAAAACAGAAGGGCCATAGGCTGCATAGTCGTCAAGGGTATTGACACGGTCCGGGCATGTGCCGAAATCGGTATCGCCATAATGGACAAGGCCTACCGTGGCAAAGGATACGGGAGCAAAGCGCTTAGAATGTCCGTGGAATACTCACACCGGGAACTGGGACTTACCAGATTCGGGCTGACGGTTTTCCCCGATAACCAGAGAGCCATCAGGGCGTACGAAAAGGTTGGATTCGTCAAGAAAGAGCTGCTGAAGGAGTACTGGTTACTTCCCAGCGGTGAATACGCCGACATGTGGCTAATGGAAACTTATTACGTATAGTGTGGGGTTTTATCCGGTAAAAAGCTGTCTCTACCTGGAGGCCGTCAGTATCGCATCGCCGATGGCGAGGATATAACTGACCTATCCGTCGCGCTGGAGAACAGGCCTGCCATTGAACGGAAAACCTCCATGACCCCATCGTATATATTGTGCAGGGTCTGCCACCAGCCCGATTCGACCCGGGCGAAACGAGCGGTAACGATCTTATCCGAGCTGGCGACGGTTGTCGTCACACTCGATGCAGAGTCTGCTACGTCGCCGCTCCATTCGTCGAAACGCCAGCCCTCGTCAGGGATGGCCCGTATATCGACCATATCTCCGTGGTTATGGTCATAACTGCCCACGGCAGGTTCGGTCGACCCGCTTCCTTCCACATCTATGGAGACCGTATGCACTATCGGAGAGAAGCTGGCAGTAACCTTCTTGCCCGCACTTACTGTTAGCGTCGTCACGGCCGACTTCGGGTCGGATACATCACCACTCCATTCGTCGAAACGCCAGCCTTCGTCAGGGATGGCACGTATATCGACCATATCGCCGTGGTTATGGTCATAACTGCCCACGGCAGGTTCGGTCGACCCGCTTCCTTCCACATCCATGGAAACCGTATGCACTATCGGAGAGAAGCTGGCAGTAACGGTTTTATCCGTACTCACGAGAAGCGTCGTCAGGGCCAATTCCGGTCTGGATACGCCACCGCTCCACCCGTCAAAGTACCAGCCTGATTCAGGAAAGGCCTGAATATTGACCGTCTCTCCCTCGTCATACTGGTGGTTGCCCGCTGCTGGCTTGGTTGACCCGCCACCTTCCACCTCCATCGATATAGTGTGTACTACCGGGGAAAAGCTGGCGGTAATCGCCTTATCCGAGCCCACTATAAGGCTGGTCGTGGCCAATTCCGGGCTGTATACGCCACCGCTCCACCCGTCGAACTGCCAGCCCTCATCCGGAATGGCTCGTATATCGACCGTTTCTCCCTCATTGTATTCGTGGACACCGACCGGTGGTTCCGTGGTTCCACCACCGTGTACCCCCATAGATATGCTATGCACTATCCGTGCAAAATTGGCCGTGATAACGGAACTACTGTCGATTTCAACTGTCAGCGGGTTTTGCGTACCGGTAAGGTCACCGCTCCAGCGGACGAAGTAATAGCCGGGGGCCGGCTGTGCCTCCAGAGTTAAACTGAGCCGGTCATTGAAGGTGCGCCGGGCCGGATAGGTATTCGGGGCAATCCCGTTAATGCTTATTGAGCCATCCCCGGCAGGGCTAACGACCAGATCCAAATACTCGGTCGTCGGGTCCGACGACCCACCACTGGGGCACCCTCAGCCATAAGCCGGGGCAGAGGAAAGAATAAGCGATGGCAGAATAGCCGCCACCAGAGAGCCGGTGATCAGCCAGCGCCAAATTTTCCCCCTTGATACTATGTCCATAGTTATGTTAACTCCACAAGTATTTCCTCATAACGTCAGGCAGATTTCCTTATGCCAGTGAGATTTTCCCCATCCCAATAGATAAATAAATCATAATGCCAGAACCTGACATTCAAAATGTTTCCCGTAAACTTGAGCAAAATAGTAATATATTAAAGATATCAACGCCACAGTCCTGTGTCAAGTTTACGGAATGCATATTTATAATGACTGGGAAATATATTCAGTGCAGCAATCCGGGCACGGTTCGCTCACGGCGGCGTTTGATTATAGAGATGAAACGGCGTAACATCAAAATCGAGGGGAGCTATGGATGAGAACAAGCTCCTCCTTATGTCGAATCAGCATCGCAATTCATCCTTTAACAAATAAGGGCATTGAAGAGAATCGAAAAGATACAACTGGTTCTTCCGCCGCCAAGGAGGCAGGATACATACATAACCAGGCTCACGCAATGGCCCGGACCGTTCACCCGTTATGCCCGACAGGCTATCTTCCGCATGGCTGAACTGGCCGTATCCAGCGAGATATTTGCCGCCCTGCTTCAGCATATAGCCAGGCTGGGGACGCCGGGGACACGGGATGGTTACACCGGCAAATACGCAAGATGGCCCCAGCCCCTGGGTATACTGTCCGTAGCGACCTATGTCGAGCAGAACCATCCCGGTGTCGAGGTGGAGATTCTGGACGGTAACAGCATCCTGGAACTGGACGAGGTAAAGCACAGGATAGATGCCGATCTGGTCGGGATATCGACCACAGCACTGGGTTATGACCACGCCATCGAAGTGGCCAGGGCCGCGAAGAAAAAGGGCGCCGGGGTTATACTGGGAGGCGCTGCAGCCACCCCTCTCGCCAGGGAGATACTGAAGTATTATGAATTCGTCGATGCCGTAATCAGATACGACGGTGAGCTGGCCTTCTCGAAATATGTTGCCGGGGCACCACCGGATTCGATAGAGAACCTTGTTTACCGTGACAACCACGATATCAGGGAGAATCCGATTATGTTGCCGCCTCTGGATATGCTACCACCTCCGGACCGGGAACTTCTGGATATGGAGACGTATTTCAGAAACAGCCAGCACCCCTCCTACCCCATATGCGAACCGTTCAAGAGACCTGTGAATGTCTATTCCCAGAAGGGATGTATGTGGCGCTCACGGCCGGAGGGCGGCTGCGTATTCTGTGCCATTCCCTGCTACAATCTCAGGCTCAGAGACCCTCGACTTGTCTGGGTGGAGATTGCCGGGCTGGTCGATAAATTCAGGGCAGATTTTATCTGGGACCCCTCCGATAACCTGGTGGGAGACAGAAAATGGTTCCGGTCGTTCTGCGCAGCCAAACCGGATAAACTGAAGATACACTACACCAACTACGCCGATGCCGAAGATATAGATGAGGAGACTGCCAGGCTCCTTGCGGAGACCGGCTGTGTCAGCGTCTTCGTCGGTATGGAATCGGGAGACCCCCGGATGCTGAAGAGTATGAACAAGAAAGCGGCTGTTGAGGACAATATAAGGGCAATGGAGTTGCTTCAGAAATACCGCATCGGGGTAATAGCAGGCGTTGTTCTTGGAGTACAGGGTGAGAGCAGGGAGAGCCTGGAAAGGACCGTTTCATTTCTAAAGAGGATTTCCGAATTCGATAATCTCGACCGGTTCGAGTGGGGAAGCCTGATACCTTTCCCCGGTTCCAGTGCAAATAGAATGCTGCGGGAGCACCCCGGACTACGGAATAAATACCGTAATTTCGGCGATAGGAACTACCTGTTTCAACTGGCGGCAATGATACAGGACTGGTACCGGTGTTACTGCGAGGTAGAATATGCTGACATCCTGGAATTACAGGACAGGGTGCTTCGGGAAGGGATGGTGCCCTATCCGATGACGATGTTTCAGAGACGCTCCTGGTCCGGTACCCCATCGAAGGTTTTCCGATTATAGTTGAATTGGATCTGGAAGGGAGAATTACCGTCTGATTTCGCCCGTGATGAAGCGAGGGCGTGGCCAGATACATACGGTTTACGGCAGGATTACATATCGGGCGCATTGTTATTGTTGACACAGGCTACTATAATATAATCGGTGCAGGATGCAGTTTGTTAACCGGCCAATATGGATCACCCGAAAGAGAAGGCCAGGCAGCATAGCCCTTTGCCTGGTCGTGGTTGCTGCGACCGTTATGCTGGGGTCCTTTTTCGTTGCCGGCAAGCCGGCACTGGCAGCCCCTACCATCATGCCCAGCACCCTGCCCGGGGCAGAGGTCGGTATCTCGTATACCACGACCCTGGTGGCCGCACCGATATCACCACCCAGTACCTGGACCATCACCAGCGGTTCACTGCCACCGGGTCTGTCGCTTGATGCCGGAACCGGGGTTATATCGGGTACACCGACCTCAACAGGGGACTATGCCTTCTTTGTAACCGTAACCGATACCACCGGGACCTCGCCCGCACAGGGTTTCAGCATCGAAGTCACGCAAACTCCCCTCTCCTTTCTCACCAACAGCTTGCCCGATGCCATCGAAAACACGAGCTACTCCGAACATGTTCAGGTTACCGGGGGTACCACTCCGTATAGCTGGGAAATTATCAGCGGAGACCTGCCCGATGGGCTGAGTCTGAGAACCAGCACCGGCATTATCAGGGGTACCCCGGACGATGATACCTACGGCTCATACAGCTTTACCATCGAGGTAACCGATAGCTCCCCCTCGACCCTTTCGGCACAGCACAGCTTCAATCTCGTCGTTGAAGAAGGGGCTTTTGAATCGGTAATCAGCGTTGCCTCCAGTCTGGCCTCAGGGCAAACCAACGTCTATGTCGAAGGGGACTGGGTAGCATCACTGGGAGGTGGCGAATCCGTAGGTTTAAACCTCGATATCGACGGAAGTCAGACGGTAACCGTGGACGATCCCATCTCCAATCCCAACAATGCCAGCGTCAGATACGTGGCCGAGGATGACAGCATCGAGGTAAGCGAGGACTCACCGGATGCCCATTTCAGCTACGATACCGAATACTTCCTCGAGGTCACCACGAGCCCCGGCGGGGTAATCACCCTGGCGGATAGCGGCTGGTACCTCGAAGGCGAAGCTTTCAACACCAGTACTCCGGGTGAAGTCGAAAAGACGTCCGACACCAGATACAGCTTTTCCCACTGGCAGCTTCCGGCTGGCGGAACAGTCAGCAGCGAGAGCCTCAGCCTGACCGTAACCGCCCCGGGCAGCGTTATCGCCCACTACGACACCGAGTTTTTCCTGGAATTCGCTTCCAGCCCCGCCGGGGTTGGGGATTTGACCGGCAGCGGCTGGTACAGCGAAGGCTACGAACTGAGAACCAGTGCCCCGGGCGGAGTCGAAGAGGCCTCCGATACCCAGTACCGTTTCTCCCACTGGCAGCTACCCACCGGAGAGACAGTCAGAAACGAGGACCTCAACCTCACGGTCAGCACACCAGGGGATATCATCGCCATTTATGACACCTACTACCTGTTGACCCTGATCTATCCGGGTGGTGAAACGACTGACGGTACCTGGCACAGGTCCGGCAGTGAAGCCCAGTGGCAACTGAATACGCGTGAAGTGGCTATGTCGGGAGTGATGGGCGTATTCGGTGGAAAGATGACAGCTGCCGAGTCGAGCGGCACCACGGTCATGGACAGCCCAAAGGCGATAAATATCAACTGGCGGCCGGACTACACCAGACCGATAATCTATATATCCCTGATTGCTCTGGGGGTCGGCCTGGCCATATTCTTCGCCTATCGACGCAGCAAAGCACCGCAGCCGGCTCCCGAAGCACCGCCACAGACCAATGTTTTCATGATTGGAGACACCTCGAAGCAGCCGGAGACAACCAGGGAAAAGCTGCTGGATAAACTGGGGGAACTGCTGGAGAAATACGAGGAGGAAATAAAGATATCGGTATTGAACGAGCAGGCCAGACAGCTGGATGAGGGCAAGAGCCCTGGCGATAAAAACCTGCTGGCAATGCCCGATAATGTTATAGACCAGGAGTCGATGTGCGGCTACAGGGCAAGAAAACTGCTCCGGGTTGTTACCAGCCAATGGGCACAGGGTGAAGGGCAGAAACTGGCAGAAGGCAAGCACTCCACTACCTGGCAACGCAATGTCTACAACGAATGGGAAATCATCACCTGCTTTCGGCCCGCCGGCCACAGCGGCAACCACCAGGGCAACTTCCGCATCGTGTACACCCTGCTCAATTCCATATCTGAAGAGAAAACCTATGAAACCGGTGACGAGGTGACCCCTCCCTCACCTCATTTCACCGACGGTATTCCGGAGGTTGAGGTTACAGAAGAGCAGGTAATACCGCTCAGCGAGCTACCTACCGAGGAACTACCATAGCCGGCACAACAATTGAAACGGAACCCCATCCGATACAGGGTTTAATCCGTATTACTCGGTCCTCAAAATCTGTATCTCGATTCCCCACTTCAGCCAGAACGGCTACAAAACGAGGACACCTTTTGGCAAGGCAATTGATGCTACCGGCTGTTGACAGATGCCGGAAAATGAAATATCTTAAGTTAGTTTGAATATTCACAGGTATGTTGAGCAGTATAGTGCGGATAACGGGTCAGGTTGGCACTACTCAATATAATAGCTCGATGGGGGTATTGTAAATGCATCGCCCTCGTGTTCTCATCGCCGATGACGACCCACTGGTGGTGAAATTCGTATCTTCCATTCTGAAAAATGAGGGTTGCGAAGCCCTTACCGCAAACGATGGGGCTGAGGCCCTCGAGGTTGTGGATAAGGAATCCCCGGAACTGGTTATTCTGGATATCGGCATGCCCGAGATAGACGGCTTCGAGGTATGCCGCCTGCTCACCGATAGGGTCCATGTCCCGATCATTATGCTCAGCGCCCGCGGTGAGATTGCGGATAAGGTACGCTGCCTGAATCTGGGCGCCGACGACTTCATTACCAAGCCATTCGCCGTTGATGAGCTGGTCGCCCGGGTAAAATCGGTGCTGCGACGTTCCAGAATGCCCGAAGCTACGCAGGAACCATCTTCCTGTGCGAAGGGTGATATCAAGGTTGATTTCATGCGCAGAAGGGTGACCGTGCGGGGTACAGAAATCAGATTGACCCCCACCGAATATATGCTTCTGCAGGAACTGGTATCCAATGCCGGAAAGGTTCTGAGCCATACCCTTCTTCTGGGGAGGGTATGGGGACCGGAATACGTTGAAGACAGGCAGTTCCTGCACGTTTTCATCAGTCGCCTGCGTAACAAGCTCGAGAAGGATCCGCAGAATCCCGATTACATTGTTACCGTATCCAGCATCGGTTATCTTTTCAAAGATTCCCCCTAGCCCAGCAAAGCCTGATGAAGCGATATACGATTACCCAAAAGCGATCCACTCGTGGAGCGCTTTTATTATGGAAATTGTTTAGAAAACGTTTAGATAAAAATCTTGATATTAAGGGTTTGTTTAGAAAGAACGTAGTATGATAGGAATTTGCGAGGAGCATAGTTATTATTATCAGGAATTTTGAGGAGGTCAAGGACTATGCCGGTGGTACTGGACAGTCAGACCTACTATCGCACCAGTGAGGTCTATCGTCTGCTGGGTATCAGCCGCAGCACCCTCTTTCGCTGGTTCAAGGAGGGAGTGGCCAGTGAACCGCGCTACCGGGACAGGAGAGGGTGGCGGCTCTTTACCGAAAAAGAGGTTAAGGAATTAAAGAACCTGGTTAACCAGATAAATTATAACCAAGCCTGAATTGCGGCTGCCATCAAGCCTTTCGCTGGCAAAATTGCCCCCAATCTAAAGGGATAGCTGCGGTGTTAGGCTTTGCGTTTATCAATGAACTGAACGGAAATTCGAAATGACAATGTTAAAGAGAACAGGAGACATTACCTGGCAAGTGTTGAAAAACAGATATCTGTGGGCAGTAATCGCTCTTGTTACTATCTTCACAATCTATTACTATTCCGCTGAAATATCTTCCCTGCAGTGGCTGTCACCTCAGGACTACGCAGGGTTGCCCAGACAGTCGTTTCAGCGCGCCCTCTTCCTTATTCCTATCTTCGTTGCCGCCTGGAAACTCGGCCTGAGGAGCGGCATAGCCTGCACTATTGTTGCCGGAGCTATTATGTTGCCGCTGGCTATCTCGGGGCCTTGGCGAGCCGATGCCGTTACCGAGACAGCAGTAATCGTCACCATTGGAATCATTTCTACCCGGCTGGTAAGCTCGCTGGAAGAAGCCCGCCGCCTTCAGAAGTCATTTGCCGATGACCTGAGAGAGAGCAACCAGCGTCTGGAAAAGGAGATAAGCGGGCGCAAGCGTGCCGAGCAGAGGATGAAGGAGATACGTGACAAACACGAAACGCTCATCGGCAGCATGCCCGAGGTGGTTTGCTCCCGTATGCCAGATGATGCTGCCACGCTCATTTCCATATCCGATAGATGGGAGGAATGGACCGGTTACTCCACCCATGATTTATACCGTGACGGGCAGATATGGTTGAATTCCGTCCATTCCGAAGACAGGGACAGGGTTATGCGTATGTACGCGGTAGCCTGCCGGGACAGAGGCAATTTTGACTGCAAATACCGAATTGCCCATAGGGACACAGGGCGAATACGCTACGTGAGAGAGTACGGGAGGCCTGTTGCTGACAAAAATGGTTATATCTTCAGATTCGACAGCGTAATATCCGACATAACCGACCAGAAGCACGCTGAACAGATAAAAAGGATAAACAACGAGCTCACTGCCAGCAATAAAGAGATGGAGGCCTTTTCCTATTCGGTTTCCCATGACCTACGGGCACCGCTGAGGAGCATCGACGGGTTCAGCCAGGCACTGCTGGAGGATTACTCCGGGAGCCTCGATGAGCAAGGACAGGATTACCTCAATCGAATATGCGCTGCCAGCCGGCGCATGGGACAACTTATCGATGACATCCTCAAGCTATCCAGGATAAGCCGAGCCGAAATGCAGTACCAGGAGGTAGACCTGACCGCCCTGGCCGAGTCGGTACTGGCCGGACTAAACCGGGCCCGGGACGGGCGAAAAATGGAGCTTGTCATCGCCCCCGGTTTGAGCGCCGTCGGTGATAGCGGCCTCATCAGGGTAGCCCTGGAGAACCTGCTGGACAATGCCTTGAAGTTTACCGGCAGACAGGAGCAGGCCCGGATTGAATTCGGCGCCACCCGTCTTAACGGTGAAGAGGTATTCTTCGTCCGCGACGACGGTGTCGGATTCGATATGGCATATGCCGACAGGTTGTTCGGGGCTTTCCAACGGTTGCACTCGCAAGATGAGTTCGAGGGGACCGGGATAGGGCTGGCTACCGTAAAGAGAATCGTCCGGCGGCACGGCGGGCAGGTATGGGCGGAGAGCAAGATGGGAAAAGGGGCCACCTTCTATTTTAGCCTGCATTAACATCAAACGGAGAGCGAAATGGAGAAAAAGAGTATCCTTTTGGTGGAAGACAACCCCGATGATGTCGCGCTGACCCTGCGTGCCTTCAAGAAAAATAATATTACAAACGAAATTGTGGTAGCGAAAGATGGCGCCGAAGCCATGGACTATCTATTTGCCAGCGGCGAATACAAAGACCGTGAGCCGGGCGTTATGCCAGCGCTCATTCTACTGGACCTGAAACTGCCCAAAATAGACGGCCTGGAGGTTCTGAGAAGGTTAAGGGCAGACGAGCGCACTCAACTCCTGCCCGTGGTTATTCTAACCTCTTCCCGGGAAGAACAGGACCTTATCACAGGCTACAAACTGGGAGCCAACAGCTATGTGCGCAAGCCGGTAGATTTCAATCAGTTCACCGAAGCGGTACGGCAACTAGGGCTCTACTGGCTGGTACTGAACGAACCTCTGCCGGAGCAGATGAGTGGAAGAAATGGATAACCTGCTGAGGGTATTGATCGTAGAAGACTCAGATGATGATACGCAGATGTTACTGCGGGAGATGGAACACGGCGGTTACAAGCCTGTTTACCAGAGGGTGGAAACAGATACGGCTATGAGAGAAGCGCTGGATGAGCAATCCTGGGATATCGTTATCGCCGACTACAGTTTGCCGCACTTCAGCGCTCCGGCGGCCCTCGTGCTGCTCAAGGAAGCCGGGCTGGATATGCCCTTTATCGTCGTTTCAGGAGCTATCGGTGAAGAAACGGCGGTAGCAGTTATGAAACTCGGCGCCAACGACTACGTGATGAAGAACAACCTTCCCAGGCTTATCCCTGCTGTTGAAAGAGAGCTCAGGGATGCCGATGTACGCCGGGAGCATCGCCTGGCAGAACAGAGACTGAGGCAGGCAGCGCAGGAGTGGCGGACAACATTCGATTCCATCGCCGATTGGGTCTCCATACATGACAGAGATTTCAGAATTACCAGGCTCAACCGTTCCTGCGCCGCCGCCTTCGGAAAGCACCCACGCGAGCTTGTCGGCAGGACCTGCTATAAACTGATCCACGGTACCGATGAGCCCGTAAAGGAATGCCCACACGTCAAGACAATGAAAACCGGCAAGCCGGCTGTCGGCGAGTTCTACGACCAGCATATGCATTGCTACCTCGAGGTGGCAACTTCACCTGTAATCAACGAGCGTGGCGAAGTTGTGGCTTCAGTCCATATTACCCGCGATATCACCGGACGGAAGCATATGGAGGGGCAGCTTCTTATCGCGGACCGGTTGGCTTCAATCGGCGAGCTGTCCGCCGGCATTGCCCACGAGATAAACAACCCGCTTACTTCCGTACTCGGCTTTACCGAACTGCTCATGGATAGAGAGCTTCCAGAAGACATCAGGGAGAATATTGAGCTCATATCCCAAGAAACGGAACGGGCTTCCGGGATAGTGAGAAACCTCCTTACCTTCTCGCGAGGGCATGACGAAGCCCGGGAAATGATCAATATCAACGACGTTATCGCCAGCGTACTCGAGCTTCGTTCACTGTCAGTTGATTAGTATCTGTAGCCGGTGTCCCGATACTAAGTGTGCCGAGATCGATGGTTAAATC
>JAWOBD010000021.1:0-12387 GCA_046498175.1 Dehalococcoidales bacterium
CTGCTTGAGGCAGTCGGCACTCAGCTTCTCTCTGGCCGCCGTAGTTGCCTCAGCATTGTAGGGGCTGCCCGTGGTCTTGTTCAGAGCGATCTTGAAGGACTGGTACAGGCCCTTGCCCATGGGAGCATCTACTACGGGCAGTTCGGCAAGCTCGGCGAGGCGCTTGCTGAGCTGAGAGCCCAGCTTGGCTACCCGCTCTGCCATGCCATCCTTATATAGTTCCAGAGCAGCCATGGCGGTGGCTACTACCACGGCGTTGCCGTCTGCGGTGGTGTAGCTCATCAGCTTTTTGTTGCTCTTGACGAGGGCATCGAAAATCTTGTTGCTGAAGCCAACCGATCCAAAGGGCAGGATACCGCTGTTGATACCCTTGGCCATACTGACCATATCGGGTACTACTCCCCAGTGGTCCAAGCCCCAGAACTTACCCGTGCGGCAGAATCCGGTCTGTACCTCATCGGCTACCAGAATTATATTGTACTTGGTACAGATTTCCCGCACTATTGGCCACCATTCCTCATAGGGCCAGACCACGCCGCCGTTACCCTGAGCTACCTCGGCGAACATACAGGAGATGGTATCGGCGCCTTCCTGCTGGATAACCTGTTCCAGATAGCGGGCGTTGTCCTCACCATTCTTGAAGACGTTCTCGCCAGGAACGAAGTTGGGCATCTTGACCACCTCGGGGCTGCGACGGGAGTAGCATGACAAACCGACGTGAGCCCCGGTCATGCTCCGGGAAAGCTGTGTGGCACCATGGTAGGCTCGGTCCAGGCAGATAATCTTGTATCTGCCCGGTTCGCCTACTGATTCCCAGTAGGCCCGGGCGATCTGAATGGCTGCTTCCGTGGACTCTGAGCCGGTACAGGTCAGGTAGACATGGTCGATTCCTTTGGGAAGGACCTCTGCTAGGGCATTACAGTACTCGATGGCAGGTATATTGCTCGCTACCGGCGCACCGGCGGAGTAGTAGCTGAACTCCTTTATCTGCTTGGTAGCTGCCTCAACCACCTTGGGGTGATTATGACCCAGGTTGCAGCAGTGTACGCCGCCCGAGGAAAGGTCCAGGTACTTGTTGCCTTCGATATCCCACAGGTACGAACCTTCACCCTTGGTGAAGATGAAATGGGGCTTCTCGGCAGCCGTTCCCAGCGGGTGAAACCAGTGTGCCTCATCCTTCTTCATCAACTCTTCTTTGGAAACCATTTTGAACCTCCTTAATTGATTCCAGATTTACTTTAATTTTACCACATTGCGTGCCTTTAATTATCAATGGCCTGTAATATCAGGGTTTAAAAGGGGTGTACTCCAGGTCCAGGGCTTCGGCAACAAATTTGTTGGTTACCTTGCCGTCATATAGATTCATACCCTTGGCCAGCGCTTCGTCGGACTTCATCGCTTCGCGGAACCCCATATTGGCTATTTTCAGGGCATAGGGGAGGGTGGCATTGGCCAGTGCCACGGTTGATGTCTGCGGCACCATGCCGGGCATATTGGCAACAGCATAATGGGTGACGCCGTCCACAGTGTAAACGGGGTCATCGTGAGTAGTGGGATGGGTAGTCTCAACGCAGCCTCCCTGGTCAACGGCAACATCAACGATTACCGAGCCGTTCTTCATCTTCTTTACCATCTCGGCGGTAAGCACTATCGGTGCGCGTGCACCCTTGACCAGAACGGCACCGATGACCATGTCGGCGTCACTGGTGGCTTCTGCAACGCTGGCCGGTGTCGAGACTAGGGTTTTGAAATCGCCGTGCAGTGTCTCGTTCAGGTAACGTAGCCGTTTTATATTGATATCCATCATTGTGACGCTGGCACCCATACCCAGAGCAACCCTGGCTGCATTGGTTCCGACAATCCCGCCCCCGAGGACGACTACCTTGGCAGGTAGCACGCCGGTAACTCCACCGAGAAGTTTGCCGCAGCCTTTATACATTTTGCCCAGATACTGTGCCCCCATTTGGGTGGCCAGCTTCCCGGCGACCTCGCTCATCGGGTCAAGGCAGGGTGTACTGCCATCGGAAAGCTCCACCGTTTCAAAAGCGATACCGGTTACGCCTTTCTCCATGAGGGTAAGTGTTAGTTCCTTGGCCGCTGCCAGGTGCAGGTAGGTCCAGAGAATCTGTCCCTTTCGTAGTAGCGGGTACTCGCTGGGGATGGGCTCCTTGACATGGTATATCATCTCTGCCTTCTCCCAGACTTCTTCTGCAGTCTTCACTACTTTGGCGCCGGCCTTGCTGTACTCATCATCGCTAAAACCGCTACCCTCTCCGGCTTTGGTCTCAACAAGCACCTCGTGCCCCGCCTTGGCAAGTACTTCTGCAGCCGGGGGAGGAACACCGACCCGGTACTCCTCAGTCTTTACCTCCTTGACAACACCAACAATCATACTATCTATGTATCCTCCTGTACATATATTTTTAATAACTGAAAAAGGGATGTGCTTTGACCTGAAATACCAAATACATTATACCACAAACCAATGCTGTGTTTATATAAATTTATCATTAGTTTCTTGACTGATTAATTAAAATATTATTTACAAGCCGCTCATATATTACTTTTATGTTACATGGCATAATGGTACGCCAGACCATGCGGGCTCATAACAGACCCTGCCAGACCTGTATAAGGACAGGTTTAACTTAGCATAAACGGCGGTTATCCTTGGCAGCCGTTTACCGGTAAATATATCAGCCCAGCCTGAGAGTGAGTACCGAGGTAACCAGAAAAATCGTAACGAATACTATGGTAAGCCTGAACAGTATCTTCTCCACACCACGCCGGGTACGATAGACACCGGACTGCTGGCCAAAGATGCCTCCCAGGCCACCACCCCTGACCTGAAACAGGACAACTATTATCAGGGCTACCGCCAGTACAATCTGAGCTATGTTTAGATAGGTCTGCATTTAGTCTTCCTCTAACCTCTTCTTCAGTAATTCATTTACAACCTGTGGGCTGGCACGGCCCTTGGTAGCCTTCATTACCTGTCCGACCAAAAATTTCAAAGACTGGGTTTTGCCCGCTCTGTAGTCCAGCACTGCCTGGTGGTTATTCTCTACCGCAGAGTTGACTTCGGACTCGATCTCTCCGCTATCGGTTATCTGGTTGAGGCCCTTTTCCTCGATGATATCGGAAGCCCTCCGGCCTGTCTCGAACATATTCTCAAGGACGCTTTTTGCCGTGGCTATATTGATCACCCCGTGCGCTGATAGCGCCAGCTCACTGAGCCGCTCGGGGGTTACCTTCTCTGCGAAGCTCGCGATATCACTTCCATTTGCGTTCATTATACGGCTTACCTCGCCCAGAATCCAATTACTGATTTCCTTGGCACCGCTGTCCGGCGGCATTTTACGGTAGCAATCGGTTTTGAGACAGGCCTCGAAGTAATCAGCCATTTCCTTTGCTCCGGTAAGCAGGCCGGCGTCGTAAAGTGGCAGGCCATACCCGGAAACAAAACGCTCACGTCTTGCCTCCGGCAGTTCCGGTATCCTGGCCCTGACCTTTTCCACCCATTCCTTGCTCAGGGTCATTGGCGGCAGGTCCGGCTCGGGAAAATACCGGTAATCGTGAGCATATTCCTTGCTCCGCATTGAGACCGTTTTCCCGGTCTCTTCAACCCAGCCCCTCGTTTCCTGAATCAGATTCCTGCCCTCTTCAGCTGCTCTGCGCTGCCTCTTTTCCTCATACTGCAGGGCTCGAAATACGGAACGGAAACTGTTCATATTCTTGACCTCGACCTTGGCCATTGTATTACTGTCATTTTTGGGGCGAATACTGATATTGGCGTCACACCGGAAACTGCCCTCTTCCATATTCCCTGTGGATACACCCAGGTAGCGAAGTATGCTGCGAAGCTTTATCAGATACTGCCTTGCCTCCTCTGGAGAAGAAAGGTCAGGTTCACCGACCACCTCCATTAGCGGGACACCGGCACGGTTGACGTCGACCAGGCTGTAGTGTACACCTTCCCCGGAGATACGGTGCTGCAGCTTGGCGACATCCTCCTCCAGATGGACACGGGTAATGCCTATCCTCTTCCTGTTTCCTCCCTCAAGTTCGATGCTGAGCCACCCGCTCAGCCCCAGTGGAGCATCGTATTGCGAAATCTGGTAGCCCTTCATCAAATCGGGGTAGGGGTAGTTTTTGCGGTCAAATTTGGTATACTCGGGTATAGAGCAGTTGAGCGCCAGCGCTGTCATTACGGAGTATTCCACCGCCTGCTGGTTGATGGTGGGCAATACCCCCGGCATACCCAGACATATCGGGCATACACAGGTATTGGCTTGAGTATTTGAATAACCGGCGCTGCAGCGACAGAACATTTTGCTTCTTGTGAGTAGCTGGGCATGTACCTCAAGCCCGATTACGGTGTCAAAGTCCATATTTCCTGCTAAATAAATACCCCCATTTCAGAGAACAGGCAGGTATCTTTTCAGTTCGTACTCGGTTACCTGTATCCGATACTGTTCCCACTCAATCTTCTTATTCCTGATGAAGCTATTAAAGACGTGGTCACCAAGCGCCCTCCGAACCATATCGCTCTTTTCGGTAACTGCTATGGCATCGGACAGATTCATCGGCAGGGTGCCGATACCCCTCTGTGCTCTCTCCTCGCCGGTCATCTCAAAAACGTTTTTCCCCGACGGTGGCCCGAGCTGGTATTCGTGCTCTATGCCCTCCATTCCGGCAGCCAGCATCACGCTGAAGGCGAGGTAGGGATTACAGGCGGGATCGGGGACGCGGAATTCGACCCTGGTAGCCTTTTCCTTGCCCATCTGATAGTCGGGGACTCTCACCATATCGGAACGGTTACGCCGTGCCCAGGAAATGTACACCGGCGCCTCGTAGCCTTCGACCAGACGCTTGTAGGAGTTAATCCACTGGCTGACCAGAGAGGTAATCTCCGGCGCGTGAGCCAGCAGCCCGGCGATATAATGGCGAGCTGTTCTGGAGAGGTAATCCTCGTCGTCAGGGTCAAAGAAGATATTCTTGTCTCCGGAAAACAGGGACTGGTGCACGTGCATACCACTGCCGTTAACAGAGAAGATGGGTTTGGGCATAAAGGTAGCATAAACCCCGTTTTTCTGTGCCACTTCCTTGATCACCAGTCGGCAGGTCATTACATTGTCCGCCATGGTCAGGGCATCACAATAGGCGAGGTCGATTTCGTGCTGGCTGGTGGCCACTTCGTGGTGGCTGGTGGGAACATTTATTCCCATCTGCTCAAGCGCATCAACCGTCTGCAGTCTCAGTTCGCTGGCTAAGTCGAGGGGCGTCAAATCGAAGTAGCCCCCTTCATCCAGTATACTGGTACCTTCGCTGTTCCGGAAATAGAAGTATTCCAGTTCCGGTCCGATGTTGAAGATGTAACCCATATCGGTGGCTCTGGCCAGATTCCTCTTCAGCACGTAGCGGGGGTCGCCCTCGAAGGGCTGGCCGCCCGGCCTTATGATATCGCAGAACATCCTGGCTACGGGGCACTGGGGCTGGCTCCAGGGGAGTATGCGGAAGGTGGTTGGGTCGGGCAGGGCTGTCATATCGCTTTCGTCGATGCGGGCAAACCCCTCTATCGACGAGCCGTCAAACCCCATGCCGTCAACCAGGGCACCTTCCAGCTCACGGGGGGTAATAGTGAAACTCTTCAGGAAGCCGAGGATATCGGTAAACCATAGGCTGACGTAACGTATACCGCTATCCTTTACCGTCCTGATGACCTTTTCCTGCGCACTATCTCTGGTAGTCATATAGGTGACCTCAAACTCCCTAATACTACCCCAGTTGATACCTCACTGTCCAGTATGCGAATAAAATAAGGTTATCTCTCGCACAAAACAAGGGGTTATGCTATAATTTGCCCCGAGGGGATATAGCTCAGCTGGGAGAGCGCTGCGTTCGCATCGCAGAGGTCGGGGGTTCGAATCCCCCTATCTCCACTTCGGAAATTCTGCGTCTCCCCCCATCTCTGTAAAAATAGGGTATGTTTGCCATCGCCGATAAAGGGTCATTCTTCCACGATGGCTTGCGGGGTAATCTGTCCGGTACTAGGCGTATTCCTTCTTGCCGATGGCGGCGAATATGATGGCAACTACCCCAAGTGGTATTATCGGGAAAAGGGAGCATATTGCCCCCGCCAGTGCCAGCCCCCAGTTGTTCTTTCTCCGGGTGATAACACCGGCCACTATTGCCACCACACCCAGCGCAATAAGGCCGGGGCCGATGCCGCGCAGGATGGTGCCCGCCGCCGGTAGCGCCTCACTGACCACAGACCCGACCGGCATCCCGATAGCTGCAACCCAGATACCGATTATCAGGCCGATAAAGCCCCCTGTAATCATCAGTATGCTCGCTGTTTTTGACCGCCATGTCCTTTTCATAGATAAACCTCCCTGATAGTTTTATATTTCCGTTGTATTTTCCGTACCGGCCTTACCTCTCCGTTATGACACATTGAGTTTGCGTTTTACCTCTTCCTTCAGCCTGGCGATGTCAATGGGCTTGGTAATATAGGGAGCCCGGGTAGAATCCAGGAAATCGGCGGTATCGCTGCCGATGACATCGCCGGTGATGAAGATTATTCTCTTTTGTAGAGGCGGGTTTATCCTGCCGATTTCCCGGTATAAATCGATACCGCTCAGGCCGGGGAGCTTGATATCGGAGAGGACGAGGTCGTAGTTATTCTTTTTTATCATCTTGATTGCCTCTTCGCCGCAGCTTGCCGTTTGCACCCCGTATCCCTCGCCGCTTATTATCCGGCCGATCAATGATAGCACGGTCGGCTCGTCGTCCATAACCAGAATCCGGCCGCCGGTTTCACCCGCCGTCTCCTTTTCTTCAACCGGGCTGAAGTCCTTTTCCTGCCATTCATCCAGAATGACCGGCAGTTCTATGAAGAAGGTTGCCCCCTGCCCGGGCTGGCTCTTTGCGTAGAGCTTCCCGTTGTGCTCGGCGATGATGCCGTAGGACAGGCTCAGGCCGAGGCCGGTACCCTCCCCGACCTTGCGTGTGGTGAAGAAGGGGTTGAAAATCTTCTCCAGGTTTTCCTCGGCAATACCGGGGCCGTTGTCCTGGAAAGATATCCTGATAATATCATCTTCGTGTTCCGTTTTCACGGTGAGGCTGCCCCTGCCGTGGGCCTGCTTCATTTCCGTCTCGGCGTTGATGATAATATTCATAAATACCTGCTGTAGTTGACCGGCATCGGCCACAGTTTGAAGCAAACCGTGCTCGAGAGAGAGGGTTACCTCGATGTTACTTGTCTCCAGTGAATATTTCCTGAGCGCGAGCGTGTTCTCGATAACCGCGTTGATATCGGTAAGGCTGCGCTGTGGCTTGTGCTGGCGGGAGAAGGCAAGCAGCCTGTTGACGATTTCGGCTACCCTCTCTGCCCCCTCGTTGATTATCCTGGCATCTTCTTTCATTTCGTCGGGGATATCCTTTTCCATCAGCAGGCTGGAGAAGCCGATGACGCTGGTAAGGGGGTTGTTTATCTCGTGGGCGATACCCGATGCCATCTCGCCTATCGAGGCGAGATGGCTGCTGACCTGTGCTCTTCTCTCCAGTTTCTCCCTTTCTGCCTCTGCCTTCTTGCGCTCGGTGATATCCGTCACTATTCCCTGGAAACCCTGTAAATTGCCGTCAGTGATTATCGGTTCGTTATATATAATGGCGGGAAAGGTGCTGCCATCCTTTCTCAGCATTGTGTAATCATTATATCCAGGTCCTTCCCTCCTAGTTACCCTGCTCAAACCCTCTTTGGCCCGCTCTCTTTCGGCGGGTACTATCATCTGGAGTATATTCAAACCACGGCCGAAATCCTCGTGTGAGTAACCCATGGCGGTAAATGCCCTGTCGTTGACAAAGGTTAAACGGCCGTCGGCATCGGTTTCGAATACTATCTGGGGCAGTCTGTTGGCCAGTTCTCTATATCTCTTTTCACTCTTCCATGCCTTCTCTTCGGCCTCTTTGAGCCGGGTGATATCGCTGAAGACACCGTCATATCGTGTGATCTTGCCGCAGTCACCGAATACCGGTGTACCGTGGTCACGGATGTATCTCACCTGGCCGGTATCCCTGTGCACCACCCGGTATTCGAGGTCGACCTCCGCAAGGTTTTCTATTGCGGCGCGGAATCTGGCCACGGCATCCTCTCTATCTTCGGGGTGAATACAATTCGGCCAGGTCCTTGCATCGCGGTAGAAATCGTAGGGATAATACCCTGTCCAGTCGCCGAATCTATCCGAGATGTACAGCATAGTCGCATTTTCATCGGGAAGGCAGGAGTATACCGCCTCGGGTATATTCTTTACCAGCGTGGT
The DNA here is from genome assembly GCA_046498175.1 of Dehalococcoidales bacterium. GTDB lineage: Bacteria > Chloroflexota > Dehalococcoidia > Dehalococcoidales > UBA5760 > UBA5760. The sequence continues at coordinate 8,325 of JAWOBD010000021.1, forward strand.
ATACTTTTTCCTGCTCTCCTTCAGGTCCTTTTTGGCCTGCCTCTGCTTTTCTTCTTCCGCGATAATATGGAGGGCGAAGCCGATATCGCCCGCTATCTCCTGGAAAAGGGCCAGTTCCTCCTCATCGCCGACGAACCGGGCGGGGATCGATACCGACATCAGCCCGAATATGCGTCTGCCATGCTCAAGACGAACAGTCATCGCGCCTCGCCCGGCATATTTGCTGGAAAGGGGGCAGTCAGGGCATTCCGAGGCCGGGTTACCGGTGACGATAACCCCGCCCTTTTTCAGGGCACGCTGCCCGCAGACGGGAATTTTACCCTGCTTCAGGTACTGGACCAGGGGAAGGAATTCCTCACCCAGACCGGCCTCCTGATACAGGGTGAACCCCCCGGTTTCTTCCAGCAATACTAGCCAGGCGTTATAATAGCCACGTGTTTCGACGAGATTCCTGCAGGCATCGCTGAGCAACAGAGGCAGTTCCTTTTCCCTGCTGATGAGCTGGTTAACGTTGTGTATGGCGCGCAGTACCTGCATCAGGTGCCGGTTTCTATCTTCGCTGTCCTTTAGCTCTCTTTGCAGCGCCTCCAGTTCACCGAAGCGTCGGCGTAGCTCCTCAAGCTCACCTATCAGCTGCTCTTTGGTTTTGGCACCGTCTTTCAAATCGAATCTCCCCGGTTACCCCATACTGGCAATCACCGGCCCCTACACCGGTTGATTTGCCCCCGTGCACTTCATATCAGTAATCCTCCGTAACGACGGCTTATTTAAGGAACCGCTTTACGGCATCCAGTAGCCACTCCTTCTTGAAGGGCTTGGTAATATAGTCGTCTGCTCCCACCTTCCTGGCGAGCTCCCGGTTGAGCTGGTGGCCGACCGCGGTAAGCATTACCACCGGAATTCGTCGGGTTGCGTCGGCTTCCTTGATTCTGTTGCAGGCGGTATAGCCATCCGTTCCCGGCATCAGGATATCCATAAAGATGAGGTCCGGCTTCTGGCTGCAGGCGATATTTACTGCCTCACCGCCATCCCCTGCCTCGAGGATATCGTAGTCCTTCTCTAGCATACCCTTCAGGACCGACCTGATATTCTCCTCATCATCGACAATCAGTATTTTCTTGGTACCCGTCATTTTCCCTCCCCTCCCGCGGCGTTTTGCCGGTAGCCTGGTCTCCACGATGCCGGGATTCATCCGGTCTGGATAAAGCTTTCATTTACGCCGCAGTATTTGATAGTTGGCATTGTCACCACGAGCAAATATCCCGCATAATATACCGTCAGAATGCTTATTCCCCCTTTCCTTTAGCGGAAACCTGTTTTCTTGATCTCAGAAAGGCATCGACTACTTCCGGGTCGAACTGGCTACCCCGGTTTTTCTCTATCTCGGCGCAGGCTACCTCTTCGCTCATCGCCTTACGGTAGGGGCGCTCTGAGGTCATCGCATCAAATGTATCGGACACCGCCAGTATCCTGGCACCCGTTGGAATCTCTTCACCGGACAAACCATCGGGATAGCCGAAGCCATCGTGGCGCTCGTGGTGGTGGCGAACCATGAGCAGGATGTCTCTGTCTTCTATCACCGGTGTAAGGATATGCTCACCGAGCTCAGGGTGGTTTTTAACGTTACGAAATTCATCTTCGGTCAGGCGGTCAGGTTTGTTCAATATCCATTCCTTTATTCCTATCTTCCCGATGTCGTGTACCTGACCTGCCAGCCTTATCTTCTCGATGTCCTCCCGGGAGAGGCCCATTTCGCCGGCAATGGCCACCGCCACCTCGGCCACCCGGCTGGAATGACCGCTGGTATATCTGTCTTTGGCCTCCAGGGCATAGGCCAGAGCGGTTATCGCATTCAGGAATGACTGCCGTATTTTTTCGGCCTGCTGGTTGACCCGCTCTTCCAGGTGATACTGATAGTCACGGTTCTCAAGCTCAAGCCTCCTTCTTTCCAGGGCCCTTTCCACGCTCAGGACTACCTCGGGGAGGTTAAACGGTTTGGTAACATAGTCATATGCGCCTTGCCTCATACAGTGTAACGCGGTAGCAGTATCGGTAATGGCGGTGGCCATAACCACTACCGTATCGGGGTAACTCGACTTTATTTCGGGCAGTAGCTGGACACCGGATTTACCGGGCATCTTGATATCGAGTAGTACCAGACCGACGACACCGGCCTCGAGTGCTTCCATGGCGCGGTTGGCGCTGCTGGCTTCAAGGCAATGGTAGCCTTCACCGGATAGCTTGTTTGCCAGGAGCCTGCGTATCGTCTCCTCGTCATCAACTATCAGTAATGTTTCCTTATCTGACACTCTATCCTCCGTATCGAGGAATCATCGCCTCGATACTCACTCTTCCTTCTGCGTTGGGGCAGCCTTTTCACTACCGGTTTGTAGAGGGAGCTCAATAACAAAGGTCGCGCCCTGTCCCGGCACGCTCCGGGCATAAATCTCTCCACCATGCCCGGTAACGATACCGTGACAGATACTCAGCCCAAGACCGGTCCCTTTGCCGACACCCTTGGTGGTAAAGAATGGGTCGAACAAATGTCCCAGGTTCTCTTCCGGTATACCGGGGCCATCATCGGCGAAGGTAACCCTGGCCGTATTTCCCTCCAGTTCCGTCGTAATGCGGAGGCAGCCACCCTGTTGGTCCTCAATCATAAAGTACTCGGCATTGATAACGATATTAAGAAATACCTGCTGGAGCCGGAAATAGTCAGCGTTGACTTCGGGCAGTTCGGCAGCGTTGTATTCAACTTTGATATTGTTAACCCTCTGTTGATACGAACGAAGCTCGAGTACGCTGGCGATAACGTCGTTGATATTGATCATTTCCCGGGCTTCGTCATGCCCTCGCGAGAAGGTAAGAGGTGCAGCGGCCGCTGTCCCCGTCTGACCTCGGTCCACGCGGCGACGAGCAGGCCTGCCACCCGCGCAGGATCGTCACCGACGGGGCGGACCTGGCGAGGCCGTGTCGTGGCGGCTGGGGGCAGGTTGCTCACTGCTGCTCCTCCTCGGCCGGTGAACCGGCCAGCGTGCTCCCCGCCACGACCAGCCCGTCGAGGTGGCGACGCAGCCAGACGGACCCTTCGGCCCCGTCGGGATCGACCGTGGTGGCGATGTAGGGCCAGCCCGGTGCGGTCGACAGCCCCGTGGTGCGGAGGCTGCCGAGCCCCGCGACCGCCAGGGCGGTGTCGGCGCCCACATAAGTAGGTGATAGCAGCGCCACTTCCAGCGGCTGCAGTAACAGCTCCACAAAAAGCTGACAAAATACCTATTTTGTGTTTAAGATGGATAGAAATTAAATTACTTATTATTAATGCACGTAATAACTTTGGACTTTTCACTCCTAAATCTTTAGCATACTCTACAACTGGTAAGGAAACAGTTATTCCTTGATTTCCACTGCCCGAGTTTATTATCACAGGAAGAAATGAACCACTCATTCTAGCATCTGAGGCAGCTGCAGCTGCCGATTTGGCCCGATTTTTAGTGGAATCTTCTTCATAACGCAAGATTGTACTACCAATATTAAGTCCATATTCTTGATTTAATCCTTCTTGCGAAATATTTTTGTTTAAATTTATCTGTCTCTGTAAGATTATCCTAACTTCCTCCAGATCAATATTTTCTGCATAATTAATTATATTTTCAACTTTTAAAGAATCCTTTATTTTTTCAAATTCATTTGCCATTCTTCCCTCTTTTTGTTTATTAAAAATTATTTCACCGTTCTTAATTATTTCAATTATATTAAGATGACCATTTACCACTTCAACCTGGGTTATCTCCTCACCAAAAGAAACTTCAATGATTATATGTAATTTTTTTTTGCTTTCTATTAATTCAATATTACAATAATCGGTCTTAAGTAAACTCTTTGTTAATTTGATTTCATTTTCACCTATATCAGTCAGAACTTTTAATTTTTTATCTGGGTTACCTCCTATAGCTCCTAAAATGGCTGCAGCTTTTATTCCCTTAAGATTACCCGAATTGGGAACTGTCACACCATTAGCATTTTTGATAATATTTGCATTACATTTCACTTTTATTTTCTCAGG
>JAWOBD010000026.1:0-6133 GCA_046498175.1 Dehalococcoidales bacterium
GTATTTTCCGTGGTATCCTATCATGCTGTCCAGAGTGTTAACGCAGCGGTAGGCAAGCGCCCCCGGTACCCCGAAGATAAGGAAGAAAAAAAGCGGTGCCACAAAGCTGTCGCAGGCACTCTCGGCAGTAGATTCCACCGCAGCCGAGACGAGAAGCGGTCTGGGAAGAAAGGAAGTGTCACGGCTGACCAGTGCTCGCAGGGCCGAGCGTGCCCTCTCCAGATTCTTCTCCAATAGACCCTTGATATCGAGCGCCACACGGCGCAGCTGGCGCAAGGAAAAGGTGCTCTTGAGTAATACCGCGCCCACTGCAACATAGGCGATGGTGCTGATATTCTCCAGATAGGCCAGCAGGAAATAGACCGGTACAGCAAAGACTGCCACAGTGAACACTGTTATACCAAACCCACAGGCCAGTTGAAGCCGGGAAGAGCGCGCAGAACACCTGCCGGAAAGGACAGAAATGATTCTCCCCATCCCCGCTACAGGGTGGACAGCATTGGGCGGCTCCCCAGCTACAGAGTCGATTAAGAAAGCGATTGCCAGAACCAGGAGAATCGCCATCACCCGCTACCTTTCTCACCACCACTCGAATCTTGAGACCGCCTGTTCCGGCCTCCACCTGCCCGGGGTAGCACCACAGGCAACCCGCTATCGGGGTGCGGGTAGACACAGTCCTCAGCCCCGTAAACCTCTCTGATATTCTGGTTGTTGATAACCTCTTCCGGCCTCCCCAGCGCATAAAGCGTTCCCTCCTTCATCAAAACAAGCCGATCGCAGTACTGCGCGGCCAGGTTGAGGTCGTGAAGGACGATGACCACCGTCAGGCCATTTTGCCGGCAGAGGTTCTTTATGAGGTCCAGAACATCCACCTGGTGACTGATGTCCAGGCTTGCCGTGGGCTCATCGAGGAGAACCGACTCCGGCTCCTGGGCCAGAACACGGGCGATAACGACGCGCTGGATTTCCCCTCCGGAGAGCTCGTTTACCCTGCGACGGGCAAAGGTATCGGTCCTGGTCATCTCCATCGCCCGCCAGGCAATATCCATATCATGAGCACTTTCATGCTGGAGAAAACCAAGGTGCGGGTTTCTTCCCATCAGCACTATCTCGAAGGCGGTAAATGTGCCGGGCAGTATCGCTATTTGCGGTACCACTCCCAGCAGACAAGCCAGTTCCGAGCGGCGTATCTCCATAATATTCCTGCCCCCCAGAAGCATCCGCCCCGACAGGGGCGTGATAACCCGGCTGATGGCCCGTATGACTGTTGACTTACCGGACCCGTTGGGACCGATAAGCCCCAGCATCTCTCCCGCCTCCACACCGAAGGTAAAGTCGCGCACCACCACCTTACGTCCATAGGCCAGCTTCAAATTTTCCATCGCCATTTCAATCATATCGGCTGTACCTCAAAAGAATACCTCTCTCCTCTTGCGGCGCAGCACGTAGAGGAAGAAGGGAGCTCCGCATATAGCGGTTATAACCCCAACCGGTATTTCCATGGGGGCAAGGGCAGTACGCGCCACCAGGTCGGCAAGAATCAAAAATACTGCCCCGATCAATAGCGATAGGGGCAGTAGGAAACGGTAATCCGGACCCCAGATTAGCCGTACGATGTGAGGGATAATAATACCGACAAAACCGATGGTTCCCACGAAGGAAACCGCAGCGGCGGTAATCAGCGTAGCCGCTCCGAGCAGGATACGCTTCACCTTCTCCACATCCACACCCAGCTGCTGGGCCTGCTCTTCATCGAGTTGCATAACGTTCAGAGAGCGCGCGTAGAGCAGAATTATGGTCACCCCGGTTATGAAATAGGGAAGGACAACCCTGACCTCCGACCAGTCACTCATCGAGAAGCTGCCCATCAGCCAGAACATTATACCGTGCATCTTTTCACCGCTGGTGATAATCAGGTAGGAAACAATCGAGGAGCAGAGCGCCCCCAGGGCAACCCCGGCCAGTATCAGCGTGGTAACAGGTATGGTTCTTCCCACCCGGGCCAGGTTATAGACAATGAAAACCGTAACCAGCGCCCCGGCGAAGGCGAGCAGCGGGATAATACCAAAGCCTCCCCCGTGCCACTGGAAGGGAAGGGAAAACCCGATAACCGCCCCCAGGGCCGCCCCCTGGGCCACACCGATTAGATAGGGATCGGCAAGCGGGTTGCGAAACAGGCCCTGATAGGTAGCCCCGGCGATGGATAACGCCGCTCCGACAAAGCCGGCGAGGATGACGCGGGGGAGACGTATGGTCATTATTATGGTCTCGGTAGCGCTCTGCCAGGTAGAAACGACGTTGAATCCTGGAACCGAGTCAAGCAGGATATTATAGGTGGTGGTAAAGGGTATAGGTACGCTACCCAGCGTGGTGGCAAAGACTATCACTCCCACCAGGGCAGCCACAAGTCCTATTATGGCATATATCCGCCGGCGCCGCTGTGGAAGCGCACGCAGAGGGGCATCTTCCTGATGGTCCCTAGACCGAAAAAGAGAAACCAATGAATACTCCAAACCCCGGGGCTATTGCAATCATACTGGACAGGCGATGCCGGGTTTTTTATCTTCAGTCCTCACCGAAGAGTTCGGGGTAAATAAAACGGGCAAACTCCTCAACGGCTGTGGCTATGCGCGGTCCAGGCCGGCCGGCGAGGTCGACATTCATCTCATACAACCGGCCGCTCCTGCGGGCAGCGGTGATCTCCAGATTGGGCTCGTTCTCCATAAATTGAGCGGTCAGGTCCTCACCGCTACCCATACCAACACCGGCAATCATCACCTCGGGGTTTGCCTCGATGACTGCCTCAAGGCTGATATCGGCATAGCCGCTCAGCTCGTGGGCGATGTTCACCCCTCCGGCCATCTCTATCATCTCATCGTGGCGGGTCCCCGAGCCGGGAGTCATCAGAGGGTCATGCCAGGTGACGAAGAAAACACGCGGTCTCTCTTCGGAGGACAGCCCCTCTGTCTTATCGGTCACCGCGGCCATACGCTCCTCCATATCGCCGACCAGCGCATCGGCCTCTTCGACCTTGCCAGTGACCTCGCCAACCAGGCCGATAGCCTCCAGCACCTCATCGATAGTAATCGGGTCGAGAACAAAGACTTTGAGACCCCTGTTTTCCAGCGCCGGCAGGGTCTCATCCTGATGCATGCTGGTGGCCAGAATAAGGTCCGGGGATAGGGAAACCACCTTCTCCAGGTCGACGGTACTGTAACCGCCGATCACTTCCTTCTCGCTGGCGGCATCGGGGTAATTGCAGTACTCGGTCACCCCGACCACCCGGTCCTCCAGACCGAGAGCAAAAAGTACCTCGGTATTGCTGGGAGCAAGCGATACAATCCGCTGCGGCACAGAGTACAGCTTCACCGTCCGGCCCACCTGGTCAGTCACTCCCCCCTCCGGTATGGTCTCTTCGGCAGGGGAAGCACAGGATACCAACAGCCCCAGGAGTCCAACCATAATAACGCTCAGAATACATACCTTCGTCATTGACAGCACCACTCCTGATTTGTAATCGAAAGGGTAAAGGAAAATCCCACCACTGAATTGCTCCTGTATGCCAGCGAGTATTACTTCTTCAAGCTTTATGTTATGATATTGCCATACCATAAATCAAGTCCACTGTTTTTTTGGAAAGATTGTTTTAGTATCAGGCCAATAGAGTATTTGCAAAGCATACCTGGCGCTGTTTATTATTACTTACGATGGCATCGAAAAGCTTGCTAGAAGAAACCCTTAATGAACTCAGGCTGCGCCTTAAGGAATCGGTGCAGAGACACTCAACAGAGGGCATACTGCTCTCCGGCGGCCTGGATACAAGCATTCTGGCACTCCTTTCTCCAGACTCCACCGGAATCAATATGAGGCTGAACGGATACGGTGAGGACGTCAAATATGCCCGGATGCTGGCCGGCCAACTGGGCCTAAGGCTATACACCGAGAGCATCTCTGTTGAAGAAGCACTGGCGAAGATACCAGAGGTAATAGGTATTATGGAAAGCTTTGACCCCGCCCTGCCCAACGATCTGGCAGTCTATCTCGGGCTCAAGTCGGCAAAAGAGAAGGGTATTGCGAGCGTTATCACCGGTGACGGCGCCGACGAAATCTTCGCCGGCTACAGCTTTATGTTCGACCTGGACCTCGACGATTACCTGCCCCACTTGGCCCGGAAGATGAGCTTCTCATCCAACTGCCTCGGAGATCACCTGGGCATTGAAATAAAACAGCCCTACCTGGACCAGGACATCATTGATTTTGCCATCTCCATCGCCCCGGAACTCAAGATAGGCAAACACAACGGTCAGAGGGTGGGGAAGTGGGTCCTCCGGGAGGCCTATTCCGACCTCCTGCCCCGGGAAATCGTATGGCAGACAAAAAGGCCTATAGAGATGGGTTCGGGTTTCACCAGGTTGCACGACATAATAGGAGCGATGATATCGGACCGAGAAATGACCGAAGCAGCAGCCAGTATCCCGGTGAATTTTTTCAGTAAGGATCACCTCTACTACTACCGGGTTTACCGGCAGGTAGTGGGGGAGATTCCCGCACCCCGTCCGGGCGAAGACATATGCCCCGGATGTGGCACCGGCATGACACCACAAAGCACCCACTGCCGAATCTGCGGCTGGAGCAGGAGATTATAAATGACTGACAAAAAGGGAAAACTGAAAAGGGGCTATATCCAGGTATACACGGGAAACGGCAAAGGCAAGAGCACCGCTGCTCTCGGTCTGGCCCTGAGGGCAGTGGGTCGAGGCATGCAGGTCATCTTTATTCAGTTTCTGAAGGGGGAGCCATCGGGCGAACATTTCTTCGTTGAGCAATATAAGTGCTTTGAAATCATCCGGCCCAACAATGGAGACTGCTTCCGGCAGAGCGACACTGAGCTCCGCCCGGTCACCGGGGAGACTCTCGCCATCGCCAGGGATAGCCTCACGAACGGCAAATACGATCTCGTCATCCTTGACGAGATTTTCGCCGCCCTGGGGAGAAACCTGTTGACAACCGGCCAGGTCATCGAGCTAATGGAAAATAAACCGGACGACGTGGAGCTGGTGATGACCGGCCGCGAGGCGCCTCAGGAAGTAATCCAGCGTGCCGACCTGGTTACCGAGATGAGCGCCGCAAAGCACTACTATGACAAAGGCGTCAAGCTGCGCAGGGGCATAGAGTACTGAAAACCTGTAAATCTGAGCGGAGATAATAGCGGGCATGAAGGAAATTATATCAGAGACGATTCAAAGCATAGGGGGGCTGGACGATAAGGCAATGGCCTCTGCCACGGCCAGGCAGAACTCGCTGACCAAGCCCCAGGGTAGCCTGGGGCGCCTCGAGGAGTTATCCATAAGGCTGGCCGGTATCCAGGGCAACTGCCTGCCCCGGATAGAAGACAAGGTCATCGCCACAATGGCAGCCGACCACGGCGTGGTGGCAGAGGGAATAAGCGCCTACCCGCAGGACGTAACCCCGCAGATGGTATACAACTTCCTCAACGGGGGAGCAGGGGTAAACGTTATCGCGGGCCAGGTGGGTGCCAGGCTGGTCATAGTGGATATAGGAATTGCCGCCAGCATCGAAGCCAGTGCCGGGCTTGTTTCGAGAAAGGTCCGGGCCGGTACCCGCAACATGGGGATCGGACCGGCGATGAGCATTGATGAGGCCTCTCAGGCTATAGAGGCGGGTATCGAGCTTGTAAAAGAGGAGTCGAGCAGGGGGCTCGACATCATCGGTACCGGCGATATGGGAATCGGCAACACCACGGCAAGCAGTGCCATATGCGCTGTTATGACCGGGAATTCGGTAGCCAGCGTCACGGGCAGAGGAACCGGTATCGCCAATAAACAGCTTGAACACAAGATAGCGGTTATTGAGAGGGCAATCGCGGTAAACAGCCCCGACCCGGCCCGGCCCCTTGAGGTGCTGGCAGGGGTAGGAGGGCTCGAAATAGCGGGCATCACCGGAGTAATCCTGGCCGCAGCAGCAAACCGGGTCCCGGTAGTCATCGACGGATTTATCTCAGGAGCAGCCGCCCTCATTGCGGTAGGGATGGCACCAGAGGTAAAGGATTTCCTCATCGCGGGGCACGTCTCGGCGGAACCCGGCCACCGCCTGCTTCTCGAGCACCTCGGTC
>JAWOBD010000034.1:0-9885 GCA_046498175.1 Dehalococcoidales bacterium
CGAATCGCGAGAAGCCAGTCCCATTCTTCTTGGATGGGCGATACCCTGACCGTCTACAATGAGAAGTTGTGGTATGACACTGATCTTGCGGCATGCCTTCAAAATCAGCGGGGCTTCCCGGAACGAGAGCAGACCAGGTATATAGGGCAGATCAAGATTACCTTTGGCCTTCTCTATTTCAATTATCCTGAGACCTGGGTAATCCAAGACCACGACGGCCGCGACAGCCTCGTTCATCGCTCGATTAACGGAGAGGTCAACCCCGCCGATGTAACGGGGAGAAAATAACTTACCGCTACGATCTACCATTGGTGCCAGTTTTTTCTGGATTCGAATAGCTTCGCCCGGGTCAATACTCCAGCTATGTAGCCTCTTCACCTTCACTCCCTGATTATAGCTATAATACATCAGCTCTGACAAGCTCAATATAACGGAGATGCTGAGGCTGGCCAATAACTATTTACGGCTATTGACAGTAGAATATTTGATGGCGCATAATAGGAGATAACTTGTTGAGGAAGGTTTAGAGAAAAATTGGTAAAAATAAGGTTGCGTAGGGTAGGAACTAAGAAAAGGCCAAATTATCGTGTTGTAGTCGCTGATATCAGGGCGCCGCGTGATGGGGGTTTTATTGATATTATCGGACACTACAACCCGCTGACTGACCCGGAAACAGTGGTAATTGACGAAGATAAGGCGCTGAAGTGGCTGGGACAGGGAGCGCAAACGACAGATACTGCTAACAGGCTGCTATCCAAAATAGGAATCATGGAAAAGTTCAAGAAAGTCAAGGAGATAGCATGAAGGAACTAATAGAATATGTCGCTAAATCAATTGTCAATTCACCGGATGATGTGGTGGTTGAGGAGGAAAATGATGAAGAAGGCACCAAATTTACTCTGCGGGTAGCCGATGATGATAAGGGAAGAGTAATTGGTAAACAGGGGAGGATTGCGGCTGCGATTCGGACCCTGATAAGGGTGAAGGCAGCTAAGGCAGGTACCAAAGCGTCGCTGGAAATTCTTTGATACGTATCTATACGTCGCGTTAAATCTTGATATTTATAAGGTAGCAGTCGCACAAAAGGAAAGCATCCCCTCTTCATATGTTATAGCAATGAACGTAAGAGAGGGGATGCTTTATTTTATGGCGGATGAATCTATCTGTTGCCGGGAATCTGCGGAAGGGTACTCTGTAACCGGAGTTTATTACGATTTGCGCTTGTCGAAGTCATCCAAGTCCAGGGTATTGATAAATTCCTGAAAGGCAGACATCTTCTTCAATTCTTCCTCGGTAACGCCCTTCTTCTTTCCTTCAGAGGTATCTTTATCGCCTTCTTCGGAAGCGGGTTTGCCGGTTTCTTTATCCAGAAATATTCCAGCCTTGTCGAGAACCGGTTCCTCTGCGTATATTGATACCTCCGCTCTAACGGCCAGGGCCAGGGCATCACTCGGTCGGGAGTCCACCTCCATTATTTCACCGTCGACATTTAGTAAAATCCGGGCATAGAAAGTATCGTTTTTCAGGTCGCTTACCACTATCGAATTAATCTTGGCCCCCAGGGCTTCAATGACAGATTGCAAAAGGTCATGTGTCAGCGGCCTGGGTACATTAACGCTTTGCAGTTTGACTGCTATGGCGTCTGCCTCGGCGGCACCAATCCAGATAGGCAGATATCTCTCCGTATCCTTTTCCCTCAAAATAACAACACGCTGATAGTTCATCAGGCTGACTCGAATACTGTCAATAGTCATTTCTATCATCGCTATACCTCTCCTTTTATCTAGCTCAATTCTAAACTTAGACATTACTACTGTCAAATATAAACATATGATATAATAAGCTACCATTTGATTAAATAATCATTGTATCCCAACCAGTAAGGGGGTCTTGCTTATGCAGAGCGTTAAGAAAGCTATTCTCTGGTTCAACGAGATAACTAAAAATGACATTCCTGTTGTGGGTGGCAAAGGCGCTAATCTGGGTGAGATGACTGGTGCTGGTATCCCGGTACCGGAGGGATTTGTAGTAACGGCGGACGCCTATTTCAATTTTTTGGAAAAGGCCCAGCTACCCGATAAAATCAGACGCCTTCTCGAACCACTGGAAGTGAGCGATAGCAAGCAGTTACAGAGGGTTGCTAAAGAAGTACAGAGAATAATCAAAAATTCACCAATACCGCCGGAGGTTGTTTCTGCGATAAAGGAGTCCTATGCCAAATTGGGGGGTGGTCTGGTGGCAGTACGTTCCTCGGCGACTGCGGAAGACTTACCGGAAGCTTCTTTCGCTGGGCAGCAGAGTACATATCTAAATATCGGTGATGAGGAAAGAGTGGTTTCCGCTGTTCACGGCTGTTGGGCGTCGTTGTTTGAGGCACGGGCCATATTTTATCGGGAGGAACAGGGCTTTGATCACTTCAAGGTTGGTATTGCTGTCCCGGTACAGAGGATGGTGCAGTCGGAGGCATCTGGCGTAATGTTTACTGTAGAGCCGGTAACTAGTGCCACCGACCAGATTGTTATCGAAGCAATATATGGACTGGGAGAGGCCATAGTATCGGGGGAAGAGAACCCTGACCTTTATGTTATTAATAAGGAAGCGTTGCGCATTGTTTCCAAAAAACTGAGCCAGCAGGACCGTAAGCTGGTGATCAACCCCAACCGCAAAAGCGTAAATACAAATATATGGGTACCGGTGTCAGAACCAAAGCAAAAGCTGCAAAAAATATCCGATGAAGATATCGTGGCCCTGGCGGGAATAGGAAAAAGAATAGAAGAACATTACCAGTTTCACCAGGATATTGAATGGGCAAAGGAGGGAGATAACATCTATATTGTACAGACCCGGCCCGTTACCACCATGAAGGAGGTTGCTGAAGCTGAGCCGGAAATAAAAGCTCCCGTACTGATGGCTGGGGTCGCTGCAAGTCCGGGTATAGCTTTCGGTCCGGTAAGAATAGTGCCGAAGGCATCGGCGATTAACCGCGTTAAGGAAGGTGATATCCTGGTTACAGAGATGACGACCCCTGATTTCGTGCCGGCTATGAAAAGGGCAGTTGCTATCGTAACCAACCGGGGAGGCAGGACTGCTCATGCTGCGATTATCAGCCGCGAGCTGGGGATTCCCTGTATAGTTGGTGCGGAAAAGGCAACGAGTAAACTTGTTGATGACCAGATAATTACGGTTGATGGCTCGCATGGTAATGTTTATAGCGGCAAGGTTACCCGGAGGATACAAACATCAACCGTATCTGAGGCTCTCGGGGAGTCGATCAAGACTAGAACCAGGGTATATGTCAATCTGGCTCAGCCGGAGCTAGTTGATTATGTAGCAAGCCGTAATGTGGACGGGGTAGGTTTGTTGCGCGCCGAGTTTATGGTAGCTAATATAGGGGAACATCCACGTCAAATGCTGCGCCAGAAAAGGGGCGCTGTATTCAGCGACAGGCTTGCCGAAGGGATAATGGCTTTTACCAGAGCATTTAGTCCTCGGCCGGTGGTATACCGTACCAATGATTTCAAGACCAATGAATATCGGGCTCTTAAGGGCGGCGAAAAGTATGAAGAGATAGAGGAAAACCCGATGCTTGGCTACCGGGGCGCTTCACGTTATATCAAGGATATCGATGTGTTCAGACTAGAGCTGGAGGCTATCAAGAAAGTCAGACAAAGCTATACAAACCTCTGGGTAATGATTCCATTTGTAAGGACGGTAAGTGAACTGTCAAGGACTCTTGAGGTTATGGTAGAGGAAGGCCTGGAGAGGTCCGAAGATTTTAAGATATGGATGATGGTCGAGGTACCGTCAAATATTATATTGATGGAGAAATTTCTTGCCTGTGGCGTTGACGGGATATCAATTGGTTCCAATGATCTGACACAACTTACCCTTGGTATCGACCGGGATAATGAGGTGCTGGCTGACTCTTTCGATGAACGGGACGAAGCGGTAACAATTTCACTGGAAAGAGCTATCAAGGTGGCTAATAGTATGGGGGTTAGCTCTTCTATCTGCGGTCAGGCGCCTTCAGTTTATCCTGAACTTACGGAAAGATTGGTAAGGTGCGGAATAACATCTGTTTCGGTTAGTCCGGATATGATTGGTGTTACCAGAGAAATAATTGCCAGGGCGGAAAAAAAGCTGCAAATAGATGATTAGCCGTCTTAATATTCGTCAACAGACGGAAGAAAGAGAAGAAGCTAATCTTTCTCCAAAGGCTATAAAAAGCAAGCACTCCCGGGGGCGTCTAAAACCGGAAGAGCCCTGTGCCATACGTACGGATTTCCAGCGTGACCGGGATCGTATTATCCACTCCAAGTCCTTTCGTCGACTCAAGCATAAGACCCAGGTTTTTATCGCTCCTCTCGGTGACCATTACGTTACGCGGCTGACTCATACTCTTGAGGTGTCACAGATAGCCCGTACATTGGCTCGTGCGCTTAACCTCAATGAGGATCTTGCAGAGGCCATCGCACTTGGCCACGACCTGGGCCACACGCCATTTGGTCATATGGGTGAAGATTTGCTTGACGAGCTATACCATAGAGGGTTCCGGCACAATGAGCAGAGCTTGAGGGTGGTGGACCTGTTGGAAAAAGATGGCAGGGGCCTTAATCTAACCTGGGAAGTGCGTGATGGTATTGTCAATCACTCCAAAACTAATACGGCAGTTATGGGGAAAGACTGGGGTGGGGTGAATACCCTGGAAGGGGAAGTATGCAAGATTGCCGATATCGTTGCCTATATCAACCATGATATTGGTGATGCTATAAGGTCCGGGATTATCGATGAGGGGCAGCTACCAATATCAGCAATAAGAGTACTGGGATTAACTCACTCGCAGCGTATTAATACCATGGTCCGGGATATTATTGAATGTTCCTGGCAGGCAGTTAATAGTTCCGATGTGAAGGGTGATAAAAACATATTTATGAGCGGTGAGGTGATAGAGGCGAGCAATATACTACGTGGGTTCCTTTTCGAACGGGTTTACAATATACTTTCGGGGGAGGAATCGGAAAGGGCACGTAGGGTGATTTGTCAGCTTTATGATTACTTCAGAAGGCACCAGGAATTGATGCCGCCGGAGTTCTGTTTGCATGGCGATGATATAGAGAGGAGGGTTGTCGATTATATTGCCGGTATGACTGACCAGTATGCCCTGAGGGTGGCTGCAGAGATAGAGGGGAAATGAGTGTGCTGAAGGGAGTTTTTGGGCTCAGGGCATTATTGTTGCTGGCGATGTTTATGGGTGGAATTATTTTTGCACTCCTCGGTATATCCTGTAACGATTATGGAAACCATGGTGGTGAATGGATAGCAGAACCTGCCGTGACTCTTTCCGAAAGCTCTGTTGATAGGAAAGTTAATGTAGAGCAATATGTTGAACCAACTCTGCCGCTGATCAGAAATACTGCCATAACCGCTCTTCAACGATGCCCCTTGTCTGTGGAGATGAACTCTGATGTCTGGAAGATATGGCAATTAAACCGATGGGTATCTGCAAATGTTGGCTATGTTAGTGATCCCCTGGAAAGTAACTATTTTGCCTACGCCCATGAGACTCTGGAAATCGGTGCTGGGGACTGTGATGATTTCGCTATTTTACTATCCAGCCTTTACGAGTCTGTTGGTCTGGATGCGGCGATTGCCGGTATTGATACTGATGGCGATCTCCAGACTGACCATATGGCATGTCTGGTATATTATGGAGAGGGTGGGGAATCATTTATCGACAGTGAGAGGGCAATACTTGATTCACTGGGAATGGATACGGATGTCCGGATAATATGTTTCGACCAGGCGAGTTCAAACCTTATGCCGGCGAAATATGATGGTGGTATATGGGTTGTTGCCGATCCCACTATGGCAATAGTAAAAGAGAAAGTCGCCTATATTGCCCACAAGCCTTATCAAGCTGTATCCGTGGTTGATGTCGGTGGTTGAACTTTGCTTTGAATTGTGCAATTTCAGATATATAATGTTCTTGGAGTAGATGTTGGATATGAGTGCCATTGAAGAGGTAAAGCAGAAAACCGATATCGTAGAGATCATAAGTCAGTATACCTCCCTGAGCAAATCGGGTCGAACCTTGAGGGGCCTATGTCCCTTTCATAGCGAAAAAACCCCCTCGTTTTTTGTGTATCCTGACCAGCAGAGCTGGCACTGTTTTGGTGCCTGTGGTACGGGTGGTGATGTTTTTTCTTTCCTTATGAAAAAGGAAGGTATCGGTTTTGGGGAAGCGCTCAGACTGCTGGGGGAAAGAGCGGGGATAAATATTGCGCCGAGATTTGAAAACAAAGAAAAGAAAGAGGATAGGGAGAGAATTTATCAGATTAATGGTATTGCGGCAAATTACTACCATGATATGTTATTGAGCTCATCGGCGGCAAAGAGGGCGAGAGACTATGTTAAAGGCAGAGGTCTGCTGGAAGATATTATTGCCAGGTTCAAACTGGGCTATAGTCCAAATAGCTGGGATGCGCTTGGAGGTTATCTTAGAGAACGGGGTTACAGCAAGGATGAATTGCTGAGTAGCGGCCTGATTGTAGCCAGGGAAACTGGAGAAAGCTACGACCGGTTTCGTAACCGGATGATATTCCCCATATGTGATTCCAGGGGATATGTGGTCGGTTTTGGTGCCAGGGCGCTCGATGACTCTTCGCCGAAATATATCAACTCGCCTCAAACGCGGTTGTTCGATAAGAGCAGCAGCCTGTACGGTATAGATGTTGCCGCAACAGGAATACGGGAGCATGATCAGGCGGTGATTGTTGAGGGCTATATGGATGCTATAACGGCTCATCAGGGCGGATATGGCAATGTGGTTGCCTCGATGGGGACTGCGGTGACCGAAAAGCAGATCAATATCCTGAAGAGATTGACCCGGAACGTTATTTTGGCTCTGGATGCAGATGTTGCTGGTGAAGAGGCAATGCTTAGGAGTATTGTCTATCAAAATATTCTGGGTTCAGAGATAAGGGTGGTTGTTTTGCCGGAGGGTAAAGACCCGGATAGCGTAATCAGGGAAAATCCGCAGTTCTGGCAGGATTTGCTCGCGAAAGCGGTACCAATTATGGATTATGCCTTTGATATGGTTACCGACGGATTGGATTTGTCTTCAGCCAGGGGTAAGTCTTTGGCGGTGGAGCGTTTGCTGCCTGTTATTGCGGGAATGAAGGATTATGCGTACATGGACCACTATCTGGACAAGCTGGGTAAGTTAACCGGCATCAGTAAGAGTAAACTGGAAGGTATTATGGGCAGAGTGAAAGCGCCTGATGGAGATTTCAAGAATAAAAAACCGGAAAGGTTTAGTGATAGTAGGGCCAGCAGGGCAATTTATTCTGACCCGAGGGAGGAGTATTGCCTCGCCCTTTTACTGCACAATCCATTTCTCAAACGGCACAGCCAGATGCCGTTACCCGAGTATTTTGGAAATACTGAGAACAGAGAAATATTTAACAGATGGCAGGAATGCGATGATATACTATCATTGAAGGAGAAAGTTGATGCTTCAATTCATGAGCACTTGGAAGCAGTATTGAATGGCATTGACATGGAATTGATGGATAACGGGGTCGAGTGTAAATATACAGACTGTGTCCTTCAGCTCAGAAAAAAGTATCTTCGTAGTCTTGAATCAAAAAGGGCAGCTGCACTGGCTCTTGAGGCTGAGATGGGTGGTTCCAGCGCGGTTATTGCCAGGCTTAAGGAGGAAGGTACCGAAGTGAGCACTCAGTTACGAGAAGCTTTTACCCGTAAGAGCAGAGGTTCAGGTTCAGGAATATAAGGGAGGAAATGGGGAATGAATCAGGAAAGTACCGAAGGACATCAAGAATTTCCTTCGCATAACCATGGCGATGAGGAGATATCCCCCTATGGGAAAATAGAAGGTGAGCTGCACTCAGGTTCTACTGATGAGCTGGAGGTACCCCTTCAAGATATTGATGAGCAGGAGATAACTGATGACCCGGTGCGCATATACCTTCATGAAATTGGAAGGGTGTCTTTGCTTACGGCCAAGAATGAACAGGCTTTATCCCGGAGTATAGCTGAAGGGAAGCGGATTGATGAAGTGGAGCGGAAGTTTTTACGTGATTACGGCAGACGCCCATTGGCAATCGAAATAATAACCACTATGCTGGAGGAAATCGGGCAACTATCCGACGTTATTGAGGTGGTTGTTCAGCAGCTTGGACTGTCTGCTTCAAGCAGCTTTAAAGAGATTATGTTCAACGAAGGTTTGAGGAAAAGTATCGATGGGGAAATAGGCCAGGATTTGATACAGAAAGTAGCTGAGGATACAGGCAGATCGGTACCGGACGTGGAGCATAATCTGATAAACCTTTCTTTGAATAGCAACCTTCTACCCAAAGAGATAATAGAAGCTATTGGAGATGGTGTTTCTATCTCCGATGTCGGAGGAATAGCTTCAGCCCCGCGCTTTACTGAACATATTCGGGGCTATGAAACGGTGGTCCGGAAGTATATGGAGGATATCCGTAGGGAAGCACAGAGGTCCGAGCGACACCTGATTAAGGCCAATCTGAGGCTGGTAGTCAGTGTGGCCAAGAAGCATGTCGGCAGGGGTATGTCTTTACTTGACCTTATTCAAGAGGGTAATATCGGGTTGATAAAGGCGGTGGAGAAATTTGATTACCGCCGGGGCTATAAATTCAGCACCTATGCGACATGGTGGATTCGTCAGGCCATTACACGTGCGATAGCCGACCAGGCGCGAACTATACGTGTCCCGGTACATATGATTGAGACGATTAATCGCTTGTTAAGGGTAAGCCGCCGCTTGGCGCAAAAACTGGGGAGGGAAGCGACACCCAAAGAAATTGGAATTGAACTGGAGATACCGGCCGAGAAGGTGAGGGAGATAATAAAGGTGGCGCAGCTGCCGATATCACTTGAATCACCCATCGGTGAGGAAAACGATAGTCGCCTAGGGGATTTTATCGAGGACCGTAATGCCCTGCCTCCACCTGAGTCTGCATCCCGGCAGCTACTTAAAGAACAGATTGACGATGTTCTGTGCACGCTTACCAATCGAGAGCAGAGGGTGCTGCAGCTCCGTTTTGGTCTGGAGGACGGCAGGAGCCGTACTCTGGAGGAAGTGGGGAAAGAGTTCGATGTCACCAGAGAGCGTATTCGCCAGATAGAGGCCAAGGCATTGCGAAAGCTACGACATCCCAGCCGGAGTCGTCGGTTGAAGGATTACCTCGAATAGCCAATTTTGGGGTCTTCGGTAAAAAAGAGTTTTATACCAGTAGGTAGTCTAGGGCCTAAGATGTCCGGGAAAATGCGGTTACTTGGTTCGGTCTTGTTTAAGCACCATTCTATAGAATCCAGAGATTGTAAATGAATTCCCGTAAAATTCTTATTGTAGATGATGATGTCACACTACTGGATATCATCAAGTATAACCTTAACCGTGATGATTATGAGGTGATCTGTGCTGCCGATGGGTCCCAGGCTCTGGAGAATGCCCGGAATGAGAAGCCCGACCTGATTATACTGGACCTGATGTTGCCTAAATTGAGTGGGCTTGAGGTGTGTCGTATCCTGCGCAAGGAAATGACTGTGCCCATTTTAATGCTTACGGCAAGGAATGAGGAAATTGATAAAGTAGTCGGTCTTGAAATCGGTGGCGACGATTATATGACCAAGCCATTTAGTATGAGAGAGCTGATGGCGCGGGTTCGCGCTATGCTTCGTCGTGCCGAGATGTCCAATGTGGATTCAACAACTAGTGACAATATTATAATCCATGACCTTGAGATCAACTTCGCCCGGCGCCGTGCTACACTTGCTGCATCTGTGCTCGATATGACCTCGAAGGAATTTGACCTGCTTGCCTTTCTGGCCAAGAACAGG
>JAWOBD010000088.1:0-8534 GCA_046498175.1 Dehalococcoidales bacterium
ACCGCTTCCTCTGCCTGCGACAACGGGATGCCGAATTTGCTATCGACGATGCCGGTGGCAATATAGCTGTGGGTGTGGGGGTCGATGCCGGGGGTGAGCCGGAGCAGTATATCGACGGTTGAGCCCTGTTTTCGTGCGGTTTCCTCAAGCATTTTTAGCTCATGTAGGTTATCCACCACGACATGGCCCACATGCCATCGCAGAGCTATGTCCAGTTCCTCGGCCGATTTGTTGTTGCCATGCAGGTAGACCCTTTCCATGGGAAAGCCGGCCGAGCGGGCAATCGCTAGCTCACCGCCCGATACCACATCCAGCCCAAGCTCCTCCTCATCCATAATAGCGGCCAGAGTGCGGTTGATAAACGCCTTGCAGGCGTAAACGACGTTGATATCCCGGTAGCATTGTCCGAACTCTGACCGGAATTCCCGGCAGCGGCTGCGCAGGTCGGCTTCATCAAGTATGTATAGCGGAGTACCGAATTCAGCTGTCAGGTCGATGGTATCGCATTCCCCTACGACAAGGTGACCTGCCTTATTTACCGTGGAATTGACCGGGAATAAAGGTAGACGTGGTAACATTATAATTAATGTTACCAGTGCCGCAGGGTTAAGTCAATTGAGGTTTCCATAACACGCAGTCGGAAGATGCTGCTTCTATCTGGCGGTATTCGGTCCGTGTAATACGCTTTAAAGCGCTCGGTATTTATAATGGCGGCTCTGGTTATGGTACCATGGCCGGGATGGCGTTCAGGGATAGCCAGACTCCATATCCGATGGACCATGAGATTAATGCACTGCGGCGATGAGTCCGATTCTGGTTTTATCCATGGCTGTGTCCTCTGGGATCATCATCCGCCATCTCATGAGTGAGCTGACGGCGCAGCCTGTCCCTTAGCCCAGGTGAAGGATACACCGGCTTACAGGCTGACTTTACCATCTTGCCTATCCTGTCTTCGTTGTTTAAACCCATTTTTATCACCCTGTACTATTTATGTCGTTTTTAAATCCGCTTTCCCCTCATTTTGTCTGCTTAGAGCTTTCCGTAGTTCCTGGCGGGCACGGCTCAACAGACCCTCAACCGATTTGGGCGAGCGTTCCATAACCTGGCCTATCTCAGCGACTGGCATTTCCTCCACATATTTGAGTAAAAGAATCTGCCTGTAATGCAGGGGTAGATTGGAAACCGCTTCTTGAACTTTATGATTACCTGTGTATGAATCCAGCGGGTCGTGATGAGGCTGATTTTTGTCGGGGAGCCAGTCCGGTTCTACGGTGCCATCGGATGACTGAATATGGTGTTTGTCTATTCGCTTCTGGCGGCGGTAAAAGTCTGCTACCTTCTTGGTAGCGATGCTATAAAGCCAGGTGTATGCCTTGCTTCGACCGTTGAATTTACCTGCTGACTTCAGTGCGGCGATAAATGTTTCCTGGACAATGTCGTCGGCGGCCTCTTTGTTTCTGGCCACCTGGTTGTATATCAGCGAATATATACGTTCGAAGTAGGCGTCGTACAGCGCCAGGATGGCTTCGGGCTCGCCCCGGCTCAATTTGCCCATGAGATCAGTATCTGGCTTATACTGCTGGCCGTTATCTCTGCTGGTTTCGTTATTCATTTCGGTTATTCAGATATAATTCGGTGTTTATGTCCAACCGCTATATAATAACACAAAATGTCAAACTGATGGTTCTTAAGGTTACTATTGGGGGATAAACGGCGGGCAGAAATTCAGCGTGGTGTTGATTCCTGGTTTTTTGGTTGCGCTAAGACATCTCTCGGGGGTGACTCTTCACGTGAATCTCGCTTAAGGGAAATCAGTCGATATCGAATGTGCTGGCCATACCGGCTGCGTCCAGTAGGCCGTTACCGGTACCCTTGATATTTACGGCCCGGCATTCGCTCTCGAGGGCTTCTCTTACCTCGTTATTCATCCTGCCGTTTCCATCGGTATCGACCAGGATATCGAAAAGAAGTGCTGCAGTACCACTCACATGAGCACAGGCAAACGATGTACCGGTTTTGAGACCATAGCGGTTGTCGGGCAGAGTGGAATATATACCCGACCCCGGGGCAGCCATATCCACCCATTCGCCGTGATTGGAAAGCAGGGCCAGGGTATCGTTGCGATCGGTGGCGGCTACGGCAATGCAGTTTTCGTAAGCGGCCGGGTAAACCGGCGACTGGCTACCGTCGTTACCGGCGGCACCGACAATCAGGCAGCCTTCGCTCCAGGCATAGTTAATCGCTTCTTCAAGCTTGGCTGATTTTTCAGCTATCTCAATGCTGATATTGATCACGCTGGCACCGTTATCGGCTGCCCATATGATACCCTCGGCCAGGTCTGATGCCCTGCATTTGCCGTTATCATCGGCAACCTTGACGTTGAGCAGTTGGCTCTCCGGGGCCACCCCGGTGGTGCCCGTGTCGTTTTCGAGTGAAGCGATTATCCCGGCAATATGTGTTCCGTGACCGTGCTTATCATTGCACGAAGGGCTGTCGACGAAATTGGCCTCGGCTGCTACCTGCCCCTCCAGGTCCTCATGGCAGGAGTTTATGCCCGTATCCAGGACCGCTACCAGCACCTCCGGATTCCCTTTAGTGTTTTGCCACAGCGCGGATATGCTGATTCTGTCGAGAGCCCACTGTTCGTCACTGTAAATTGGCAACTGCCCGGTCGGAGGATCGGGGTGGGCAATCGGTTTTTCCGGTTCGGTAAATGGTGATATATCGCTTACTGGCAGTATTGTTTGAGAGGCGTTTTCATCCGGTATTGCTGTTTCTGAGGCCTCGATTTTTACAGAATCATTAATCTGATTGGTGTTGCTGCCAGAAACGTATCCGATACCTGGCTGCAGCGTAATCAGTATGGCAATGGTGATAATTATGGGTGCTATTATCCTGGGGCTTCTCCTATTCACATCTCTATCGTATCTTGCCCCAGGCATAATTATAATCGCGTATTAGTAGCAAAACGGGGATGCATTGGTATTAGGCGTTTATAGCTAGCTCTTTCGGGGTTTGTGATTATGATGTGGAAGCGATTTGCTGCCAGGTTGCTGTTCATTACTGCTATGTAGTGTAAGACTGGGGATACGGGGAGTATGGGCCAAGTTTGAGCAGCCTTAACCTGCGGTTGGCAAAAACATGCAAGTCAGGATATGGATTTGATTATCGGTCTGGTGTTACCAGGGAGCTAACTCGGAATATTGGATAGAGATGAGAGGGTCAGGTTTTGACTAAAGAGTGTTACGATTCCTGCCTGGATGAAGATTGTTTCCAGAGCGATGCCCTCTGTATCATCTCCCGGGCGTTTACCAGTGCGGTTTCGCTGTACTGCGCTCCGGAAAGCATTGCGGCAATCTCCTCGACCCTTGCCTCTTCACTGATGGTATCCAGCCTGCTCGAGGTTCTGTTCTCCGAAATCTCCTTGTGAACGCTGTAGTGAGAATCAGCGTATGCGGCTATCTGGGGGAGGTGGGTGACGCATATGACCTGGTGTTCCTGTGAGATCTTCCATAGCTTTTTGCCGACCACTTCACCACTTCTTCCACCGACACCGATATCGATTTCGTCAAAGATGAGTACCGGGATGTTATCACTTCCGGCAAGGGCACTTTTCAGGGCCAGGGCGAACCGGGATATTTCACCCGTGGAAGCGATTTTGGCCAGTGGTTTCGGCGGTTCACCGGGATTGGTTGCGGCGATGAACTCAACTCTGTCCACTCCACTGTTGCCGTAGGCGTAGGTGATCCCGTTGGGAAGGGGGATCCCTTCCTCCGACTTCTGCCAGGTGATTGATACCTGGAACCTGACCTGCGCCATGTTCAGGTCTCTCAGTTCGCTTGCCACATCTTCCGTTAACCTCTCCGCTGCCTGGCTGCGTTTCCGGGAAAGCTCGCTGGCTATCTCCCCCATTTCCTCCCTGAGCATGGAGCATTTCTCGGTGAGGTGGCTCTTCCTTTCCCCGTGCTGGGAAATCTCTTCGATTTCATGTTCCCCCTTCTCCAGGTAGGAGAGGATATCGGCGACGGTCGGGCCGTATTTGCGCTTCATATCTTTGATGAGTTCCAGCCGGGCCTGTATTTCCTCCAGGCGTTTCGGGTCATATTCCATTCGTTCGCTGTAGGAACGGATGTCCCGCGCCGCTTCCTCAATACCATAAATACTCTGTTCCAGGAAATCCAGGTGCTCTTTCATCGCCGGGTCGAGGCTGACCAACTGTCTCAGGGCCTCGACTGCCTCGCTCAGTTTTTCCATAACAGATGGGGAAGAAATGCTATCTTGTCCTGTGGCCAGGCTTTGATAGGCTTGAAAGGACAGCGATTTCAGCTGTTCACTGGAGGTCTGGATATTGCGTTCTCTCTCCAGTGTCTCTTCTTCTTCGCCAAGTTCCGCCCTTCTTATTTCATCTATTTGAAAACCGAGGAGTTCCTTGCGGCGGGATTGTTCCCTTTCCTCTTCAAGCAGGGCTTTGAGTTCACCTTCCGACTGACGTAGTTCCAGTGCTTTCTTACCGAAGCTATTACGTAGCTCCTGGGTATCACCATATGAATCCAGTAGATTGAGGTGGTGGGCTTTATCCAGCAAAGAAAGGTGGTCGCTCTGTCCGTGGATATCTACCAGCAGGCTGCCGATTTGGTTTAGGGTGCTTCTGGTTACCGCATATCCGTTCGCTCTTATGGTGCCCCGACGGCGCCGGCGGGATTCGCAATTTATGACCAGGATATCCTCACCGTTGTCAATACCCCTGTCCGATAATATCTTGCTGAGGGGGGGAGTCGTTTTTTCACATGGCAGTTCAAAAACACCCTCCAAATATGCGATGTCATCTCCGTGACGGATTAACTCGTCATCCATCTTGCCTGTCAGGAGGGCCTCGACGGCATCAATGACCAGGGATTTACCTACTCCCGTCTCGCCGGTAATCACGTTCAGTCCCTGGCCCAGATTCCAGTCTATGTCCTCGATAATGCCGATAGATTTAACTCTTAGCCGAACCAACAATTGTTGAACCCCACTACAGATTGATCATTTCGGGAATATGTGTAAAAATTTTCGCACCGTTCTCTTCTATGCCAGATTATAAACCCTGCGTTGATCGATGGCAAAAGCGCGGTGTATAGTTGATGTGATCGTTATCGATAGCGGCAAAAAGGGCTGTTGCAGGGCACTGACCTGCTGGTACGTGGATTGACAAGGGATGGTTATTGTGCTACCTTATTCACTGAGTTGATTTTATGTTATTGGCAACTATAATACTCATACAGGAGGAGATATGGCTCTGCTTGAATTGAAGGGAGTAAGCAAATATTTCGGCGGATTGGCGG
Organism: Dehalococcoidales bacterium; assembly: GCA_046498175.1. Taxonomy (GTDB): domain Bacteria; phylum Chloroflexota; class Dehalococcoidia; order Dehalococcoidales; family UBA5760; genus UBA5760. Next base: position 5,325 of record JAWOBD010000088.1, read on the forward strand.
CGGTAAATGATTTCAATATGGAGGTTGCCGAAGGTGAAATCCGTGGTCTTATCGGCCCCAACGGGGCGGGAAAGACAACCACCTTCAACCTTATTACCAATGTCTACCCGGTGAGTTCCGGTTCCATCATTTTCGACGGCCAGGATATCACCGGCGTCAGCACGCACAAAATAGCCGGGATGGGGCTGGTAAGGAGCTTTCAGTCCACCATTCTCTTTATGGAATTTACCGTGATGGAGAATGTGATGACGGCGCTCCATCTGAGGGCTGGAATGAATCAGGTTCAGAGGTATCTTGGTGGAGCACCCAAAAGGGAGCGGGAGAACGAAGAGTATGCCCGCGAGCTCATTAAATTCTTCGGGATGAGCCACCTGGAAAATGAGCTGGCCATGAACCTTCCCCATGGCTACCAGAGGTCTCTGGGGGTGGCAATGGCCACTGCCAACCGGCCCAAGATGCTGATGCTGGATGAGCCGGTTACCGGTATGAACCCGGTGGAGACCGATCATATGATGAAACTGATAAGGAAAATCCGGGATGAGTGGGGTATTACCGTCCTGCTTGTGGAACATGATATGAAGGCGGTGATGGGGTTGTGTGATGGGCTGACGGTTATCAGCTTCGGCAAGAAGCTTGCCGAGGGTAAACCCGAAGAGATTCGCAGTAATCCGGAAGTAATTGAGGCCTATCTGGGTAAAGAGGCGATAGAGGAATTGGCGTCCTGAGGAGCGGGGTAATAAATTTATAGCCGGCACCGGTTTGGAGAGAAACAAAAAGCCTGAGTGATTATCACTCAGGCTTTTTACTGTTCAGCATCCTTAGATTACTGCTATGTTATGGCTTTGTTTTTCCTTGTCTTACGCCAGTTTCTTATCTTACTGGGTAGGCTCTCCAGGCCGTCGGGGAGGGCAAAGAGCACACCTATCAGGATAACACCGTATATCATCGGTATATACTCGGATGGCACGCCGTGGGACCGCATCCCCTCCTGTAAGGAATAGAGGGTGATGACACCGATAATCGAGCCCCAGAAGGTGTTGGTACCGCCCACGATGACCCAGACCAGTACGTAGAGCATATAGTGCAGGCTGAACTGGCTTGGGCTAACGATGCCCATGAAGTGGGCGAAAACGGCACCGGCAATACCGGCGAAGAATGAGGCAGTAATATAGGCGGTCATCTTGTGCCGGTAGACATTGATACCGAGGCTCTCTGCCACCGAGTCCTGCCAGTGTATGGCCTTCAGGTTCTGCCCGAAGCGGCTCTGGTCGATGCGCATCATAACATAGACACATACCGCGGCTATCCCCAGGGTGAGGTAGAAGTAGGAAGTGATGGTATCAAACGTGATACCGCCCGCATGAGGAGCAGGGATGTTCCAGAGTCCGCTCGGTCCGCCAAAGGGGAACTTCCAGCGGTTCCAGCTCAGCCTTACCGCTTCGCCCAGAGCAAAAGAGCCAATCAGGAAATAGAACCCCTTCATCCGGAACATTGGGTAGGCGGTGAGTGCGGCGAAACCGGCACATACCAGACCTCCCAAAGGCATAGATACCCATACGGGTAGGCCCATATAGCGGGCGAACATGGCGCTGCTGTAACCCCCGATACCCATGATAACCACGTGTCCCAGCGAAAACTCGCCCGTTGTTGCCAGCAGGCGGTAGGCGACAGCAACGATAATCCAGATAACGACCATGAGTATGGTGTTAACCTGGTACTCTCCCATGAAGGCTCCCATTGCTGCCAGACCACCAAAAAGGATAGCAAAGCCGATCATATTACCATTTCCTTTACGCACGGCCCATTATCCCCCTTGGTCTTATTGCAAGAACTATGAACATGAGCATTACGCTGGCGATACTGGCCATGGTGCTATCAAAGGTGACGGTGACGAAGTTAATCATAAACCCGTAGATAAATGATGCGATAAGGGCCCCCTCGATACTGCCCAGGCCGCCGACAATGGTTACCAGCAGGGCATAAACCAGTGCCATATGGCCCATATAGGGGTCGACTCTCATAATGGGAGCCATGAAGGCGCCGGCAAAACCTGCGAGTCCGGCGCCGATCGCCATCGTGATAACATCAACCCGGTTCATGCTTATGCCCTGAAGGGCGGCTGCCTCCGGGTCCTGCGACTTGGCGCGCAAGGATTGCCCGGTCTTGGTGCGGCGCAGGAAAAACCAGAGTGCCCCGATGGCGCATGCCGCCGCTGGAATGACCAGGAGCCTCTGGTAGGCCATGGAAATGCCCATCACATCTAACGAGCCCCTAATGTAGGGTGAAACCTGCTTCATCAGCCCTACGTGCCAGGTTGTGGCGACGAAGACCTGGAGAATGAATATCATGCCGATGGACATGATAAGCCCCATAAGGGGTCGTCCTCGCATGGGGCGGAACAGCCCGCGCTCCATGGCCAGTCCCAGTCCGGCAACGATGGCCACAGCGAGGACTATGGCTAGGGGAAAGGGGATTCCTCCCTGGGCATAGGCAATCCAGACGACATAGGCACCCACCATATACAGCTCGCCGTGGGCCAGGTTGAGTACGCCCATTACGCCGAAGACAAGGGTAAAACCTATAGCGATTATGGCATAGAAAACACTTACCGTAGCCGAATTGGCTGCAGTCTGCAAAGCAAAGTCAAGGCTCATGCTACTCTACTCTCTAGAAAGAGGCCGGAGCCTTAACCCCGGCCTCTTTCAGAAAAATTACTTATTCGAGTACCTCTTCTACTTCTTCAGGGTATTCGAAGCCGTAAAGTTCCTCGGCTTCTTCACGGCTGATGCCCATCCTCTGGTAGAACATCTCGCCGTATTCCTCGTTCCATTTCACCATCCCGGCGGCATTTCTGTTCCACCAGTCGAGCTGGTCGCGGAACTCTACGATGGTGGCCTTGCCATCCTTCATTGTGACCACCGGCCAGGGGGCCATAAGGGCATTATCGATGCCCCAGAACGGCTTGCCCCACCATTCGCCTTTACCGAACGGGTGGTAGATGGTGTCGCCGTTCGCCTTCCAGGCATCAAAGACCTCCATCGGGTCCAGTGAATCGGCAACGATTACGGCCTGTGCCCACTGATCCAGTTGACCCTGATACTCCCAGGATACCGCGCTCCAGGTGCCGGGGTACTTCTCGTTGTACTCATCCCAGAAGTCATTGGGGGTCATAACGCTGTAGGGGTTCAGGTCGTCGCTCATCATCGGGTC
>JAWOBD010000006.1:0-14762 GCA_046498175.1 Dehalococcoidales bacterium
GTAAGAACCGTATGATCATCAATCCCGGCAGCGTAGGGCAGCCCAGAGATGGTGACCCCCGGGCCGGCTATGCTATCCTTGATGATAGAGTAAATATGCTGAGGCTATACCGGGTTCCCTACGATATCAGCCTGACCCAGGCAAAAATGGTGAAGCAGAATCTGCCCATGAAACTTGTTTCCCGGCTGAGCCGTGGCGTCTGATGCTGACATGTAAATCAGGGACCTGGTTCGCCCGTTTATTTCAGAGGTATTTTGGTGACAGCGGGAATGCTTTTGGAAACTACCCGGCGTGAGTTGCGTCGGTTGAAGCTCAGCTCAAAAAAGAGACTGGGGCAGCACTTCCTCGTTGACGAGGAAGTGCTTGAAACTATTGTCCACACCGCCGACCTTACGGAAAGCGATACGGTAATAGAGATCGGGCCCGGGCTGGGTGTGTTGAGCAGGGAAATCGCCCGCCGGGTGGGCAGACTGATTGCCGTCGAACTGGATGACAGGCTGGCTTCCATTTTGAGGAGCAATATGGCTCGTTTTGCCAACACCACCGTGATTAACGATAACATCCTCAATACGGAACCGGCATCTCTGATAGAGCTGTCCCAGCAGAGAATCTCTGCAGCAACTCCCTACAAGGTGGTGGCCAATCTCCCCTACTATATTACCTCTGCCGTAATACGACATTTTCTCGATACAACTTTAAAGCCGGGCCTGATAGTAGTAATGGTACAGAAGGAAGTAGCAGAAGCTATCACGGCAGAACCCGGTCGGATGAGCCTGCTCGCTATCAGCGTACAGCTCTACGCCAGGGCAGAGCTGGTCGAATATGTGCCGGCACGCTGTTTCTACCCTGTTCCCGAGGTGGATTCGGCGCTCATCAAGCTGGCCTCCTATCCAGCGCCAGCACTAAAAGTAAATGAAGAAGGCTTTTTTAACCTGGTACGTGCCGGTTTCACGGCTTCCCGAAAGCAGATATGCAATTCCCTGGCCCGTGGCCTTGGCATGGCCAAGGAAAATATATGCTCCCGCCTGTCTGAGGCTGGCATAGCGAAGGAACGACGGGCGGAAACGCTTTCCCTTGAGGAGTGGGGAGAGCTCTGGCGGGTTTTCGATAGATGGGGTAAAGGAGATTAGCGTGCTTGAGGAAATGGCGCCGGCCAAGTTGAACCTCACCCTGGAAGTGCTGGGAAATCTCGAGAATAGTTTCCACCGCATACGTAGCGTTGCCCAGGCCATAAATCTATGTGATGTGCTTCGTTTCCAGCCCGGCGACGGTACCCGGATAAGTTGCGCCGATAAATACTGGTCTGCCGGGGAAAGCCTGGTATCGAGAACGATACAAATGCTCAGAGAAGCCACCGGCTGCTCCAGGGGGGTATCAATCGAGGTTGAGAAGTCCATACCCCTACTTTCCGGTTTAAGCGGCGACAGCAGTGATGCAGCCGCCACCCTCTTCGGACTAAACCGGCTATGGGGGCTCAATATAACCCGCCGGGACCTGCTTGAGATGGCATCACGGCTGGGCTCCGATGTCGCCTTTTTCCTCTACAGCGGCACCGCCCTCCTTGAGGGCAGGGGAGAAATAGTGACACCATTGCCCGCGTGTCCACACCTCTGGGTAGTGCTGCTCCTGCCGCAAATTCCCAGGAAACCGGGCAAGACCGGACGGCTATATGGGAAAATAGGGAGAGAATTGCATAGCACCGGGAGTGTCACAGACAGAATGACATCCTACCTGGAGCAGCCGGACAAGGGAGAAATGCCCTCTCTGTTCAATGTATTCGACGGTGTTGCCTCCGCTGCTTTTCCCGGCCTGGAGAGATACAGGCAACAATTTATCGAGGCCGGTGCGCTTGAAATACACCTGGCAGGCTCGGGACCGGTACTCTACAGCCTTTTTAAGGATGTTGCCCGGGCCAGGGAGGTGCACCGGCGACTGGGCGATAACGGGCATGCCGCATACCTTACGGATACAACGGTCGGCCAAAAGACAGAAGGTATTGCAGAATACTAGAGTCAGGGGCCCAGCTTTTCCCCCTTATCCAGCCACTCTTTAGCCAGTGCTTCTTCCCCGGCTTTGCTCCTTACGACTCCATCCAGCCGGGCATCGTGGAGCATGGCCAGAACATCCTTCATAACAGGAGAAGGAGAAAAGCCCATTTCGAGCAAATCACTGCCGGTCAGTACAGGCTTGATATAGCGTAATTCACTGAGATAAACTTCCAGGTTCCTTCGGATAATGGCTGAGCCACTAGCCAGCAGGCTGGCAATTACGGCAGTCTCGCTATTACCGTGGATAAAGTGGTAAACCGTGCTGCGCTTTATCCCCGGCCGGGATATATTCCTGAGTCCACCTCTCAGGCAAATAGTTTCTCTTATCACCCGGGATACCATCCCGGGCAGCCCCAGAAACGAAACAAGTTCCTCACCGGCATCCTCATCCAGCCGGTATAACAGCAGCGCCAGATATAACTCGAATGATGGAGTATCCGGGGCACAGTAACGACGGGCTGATTTGAACCTTTCGGCAAGCCACCCATTACCCCTGATGCCCGGATGCAGTCTGGCCAGCACTCCGAGCTCTCCGGCGCGTTGTATAATCCCCTCCGGTTCGGCTTCCCGGAAAACGCACTCCACCTCGTACCGTATCCGTTCACCGCTTATGGTATCCAGCATCGGGATATCTTTCCTGAGCAAATTCAGGGTATCCTTTTCGATACAGAAGTCCAGCCGCTGCTCGTAGCGAAGGGCACGCCATATACGGGTGGCGTCATCAACGAAACTTTTACTATGCAGAATGCGGACCAGTCCGTTCCTGAGGTCTTCCTGCCCTCTGTGAAGGTCGAGTAGCTCTCCATATCTATCCCCGGCAAGGTTAATCGCCATTGCATTGATGGTAAAGTCACGGCGGTACAGATCATCCTCAATCGAGCCCGGCACTACGTCCGGCAACGCCCCCGCCCTCGCATAGCTTTCTGAACGGGCCGTGGCAAGGTCAACGCTCCGTTCCTCCCATTCTATCTTGGCCGTATTGAAGCGGGGGTGAACGGTAAGCCTGCCTGGCCTCATATCGGCAAGTTGACCGGCCAGCTCAATGGCATCACCCTCCACCACAAGGTCGATATCACGGGTAGCTTTCCCCATGAGCAAATCACGCACCACGCCACCCACGAGATAGAGACTGCCCCCTCTGACGCCAACCAGATCGCTGGCGGCCTTTATCAGGTCGATTACCTCAACCGGCAGTTGTTTTTCGATGATGGTGGCAAGATTGGTCCGGGCGCTCATATTTCCGCATTATAGCACAGTGCGGGCAGGTGTATGTAAAGCGAATTGCCATTTGGTCTCTATTTTGCCTATACTATACTTGATCGCTTCAGGGTAGTTTATGAAAGTAGTTTCGATTGTTGGTATGGCAGGCTCCGGGAAATCCGTGGTAGCCGCTGTATTCGAATCAAAAGGCTTCACCCGCATTAGATTCGGGGATATCACCGACAGGGAAGTAATAAAGCGCGGGCTCGAGCTCAACGAGTATAACGAGCGCATGGTAAGGGAAGCTCTCCGGCGTGAACATGGCATGGAGATCTATGCCCGTTTCAACCTGGAAAGAATCGATGCAGCCCGGGAGCACTCCGATGTGGTCGTCGATGGACTCTACTCCTGGGAGGAGTATATTCTGCTCAAGGAATACTACGGCGATGCCTTCCGCCTGGTTGCCGTGTTTTCATCACCGGAAACGAGATATAGACGGCTATCCGGCCGGGAAGAGCGTCCCCTCGCACGGTATGAGGCATCCGGCCGGGATCGCTCGGAAATAGAGAAAGTCAACAAGGGAGGCCCTATCGCTATGGCCGACTTCACCCTGATAAACGAATCCTCCCTGGAAGAAGTAAAGAAAGCTACAGAAAGCATCATTCACATGATGCGCCAAACTGACTATGGAAAAACCGTTTAGGCTGGGCAGGGACGAATATTTCCTCAAAGTAGCCTCGGTGGTTGCCGAGCGTTCCACCTGTCGCCGCCACCATGTAGGGGCTCTTGCCGTTCGGGACAAGCATATACTGGCCACGGGTTACAACGGTGCTCCGACCGGTCTCAGGGACTGCCTGGAGCTTGGCTGCCTCCGGGATGAGATGAATATACCCTCGGGAACCAGGCACGAGATATGCCGCGGCATACACGCGGAACAGAACGTAATCGTACAGGCCGGCCTCCATGGTGTGAGCCTGGCCGGCAGTACCATCTACTGTACACACACCCCCTGTATACTGTGTGCCAAGATGCTGGTTAACGCCAGGATAGTGCGCTATGTCAGCTTTGGCAGATACAACGATAACCAGTTTATTGAACTGTTTCGGGAAGCTGGCATAACATTCAATATCGCGCCCAGACCATCATCTCAGATAACCTATCTCGATTGAGGTAGGGCATAACCCGAGCATCGTTAAAGCGTATCGAGTAGCTTGTACATATCCTCATAGGCTTTACCGAAGTCGGGATTGATGGTATTGAATCTGGCCTTTAAAGCCTTCATTTTTCGCACGAAACCATCCCGGTCCCGGCTTGCTACCAAATCAGCCCATATCTCGGCTTTTTCCTGGAATTTCTTTTCTATCTCGGCCAGGTTGGGTAGATTCATCTGCAGGGAGGCATAAAGTTCCGGGTCTTCAGAAATCACGCTTTCGGTCAGTGTTGAGAGCAGCTTGTAAGTGATACCGCTGGCACCACCCATCTGCCTAAGGCGGTTAAACCTGAGGATGGTGTCACCGGCCACTATGGCGATGAAATGGGAAAGCCCCAGAACTACAGTCATTATTTCATCGTGCTCTTCCGGACTCAGCACGGTAACCCTGGCTTCTCTGTCCTCAAGATACCGCTTCACCTTTTCAGCCGTATCCCTCTCCTCTTCGGTGGTCGGGGTTAACATGAAGCTCCGCTTGGCGATATCACGGGCACCCGGGCCGAACATCGGGTGCATACCCAGAATTTTCCCCGACTCTATATTCCTGTGCATTGCCTCCATGGGGACTGCCTTTACTGACATTATGTCGATAACAAGCTGTCCGCAAGTAACAAGAGGACCAATCTGCCCTATAACCGCGTCGAAGCTGTCAATGGGCACAGCAATCAGTATGATGTCGGCACTCTTAACCGCTTCCGCGTTATCCGTGGTGAAATCAACGCCAAGCTGACCAGCAGCATTCTCGAGCTTACCCCGGTCCCGCCCGGTTATTATCACCCGGTGCCCCTCCCCCCGAGCAAAACGGGCAAACCAGCACCCCATATTTCCTGAGCCACCGATTATCGCAATCCTCATAATTACCCCTCCGGGGTTCAGTTTCATTTATCTGCCCTGGGATAAGAACCCAGAACCCTCAGGAAAAGGGTCACCTCCTCCAAACCGGCCAGAACTTCACGGGGAGCCTCATCTTCCCGGTGACCCTCAAAATCCAGATAAAAGTTATATTCCCATGCCTTTTGTCGCGTCGGGCGCGATTCGATCTTGGTCAGGTTGACCCCCTTGCTGGCAAATCTGCTAAGCAGGTCATAGAGAGCCATCGGTTTATGTTTTACAGAGAATACAATCGAGGTCTTGTCCTGTCCCGATGGCGGGCAGTCTTCGGCAGCAAGAACAAAAAAGCGGGTGAAATTACTAGGATTATCTTCTATCTCCCTCGCCAGTATATTCATCTGATAGATATCCGCAGCACGGGCACTGGCGATGGCACCGGCATTATCAAGCTTCCTGTCCTTGAGCATCCTGACGCTGCTGGCAGTATCGGAGGCAGGTACCATCCTAGCGCCCAGCTGTTTCAAAAAGGTCCGGCATTGCCCCAGTGCCTGCGGGTGTGAATAGACCCTCTTTACCGCGTCCAGTTTTACTCCTGGATTGGCAACCAGACAATGAGTAACGCGGAGTTCCAGCTCACCGCAGACCTTCAGCCCCGATGTCAACAGAAGGTCGTAAGACCTGCCTATCGTTCCCTCCAGAGAGTTCTCTATCGGCACAATACCAAACTCAGCCTCATCTTCCTCTACAGCACTGAAGACACCCTCCAGATTTTCCTGTGGGTTGGTCATCACACCTTGCCCGAAAAAATTGAGGGCCGCCTCTTCGCTGTAGGCACCGGGTTCACCGGGAAAGGCGACCTCAGCGCCCTGGGTCCTGCGGCAGGCAGTCATTATCTGCCGGTAGACATTTTCAATGACGTCCTGCTCCATGTTTTCTTCAAGGGCAATATTCCTGACATGCTCCGCAACTTTTCGCTCCCTTGCCCCGTCATTGATCTGCTTTCCCCGCTTCTTTTTCTCCTCCCCTATTTCTCGGGCAATCCTTATTCTCTCCGCGATTAACCGGACAATCTCGCGGTCCGTTCTATCGATATGCCTTCTCAGATTTTCCAGGCTCATCGTATTACCCCCGGTATCATTCCCGCCCTTATTGCCAGGTCGCAGATGGCCACCGCCATCATTGATTCAACGACTACTACCGCCCGGGGAACGATACAGGCATCATGCCTCCCTTTGACAGTCAGGCTACCAGCTGTCATATCCCTCATATTTACCGTCTTCTGTCTCTTTTCTACGGACGGAGTGGGCTTAATCACAGCCCTTACTATTACCGGCATACCGTTACTTATCCCCCCCAGAACCCCCCCCGAGTTATTGGAGGTGGTAACAATTTTCCCATCCTTGACGGTGAAGGGGTCGTTGTTTTCCGAGCCCTTCATGGCCGCAGCAGCGAATCCAGCCCCGAACTCAACTCCCTTAACGGCGGGAATGGCCATTATGGCCCTGGCCAGCTCCCCGTCCAGTGTATCAAAAACCGGTTCCCCCAGACCGGGGGGCACGTTCAGAGCCATCCCTTCTATTATGCCACCCAAGCTGTCTCCATCCTCCCTGGCCATTTCGATAGCCCGGGTCATCTTCGAAGATGCCTGGATATCAGCACAGGCCAACGGGTTATTCGGTACGATTTCCCTGACCCGGTCGGGTTCTGCCGGCTTGGCTCTGATAGTTCCTATCTGAACGGTATGGGCCATAACCTCGATGCCAAGGTAGCCAATCGCCTTCCTGGCAATAGCACCACCCATAACCAGGCTCGCAGTAGTACGTCCAGAAAACCTCCCCCCACCCCGGAAATCATTAAATCCCCCATACTTAACAAAGGCGGTATAGTCAGCCTGTCCCGGCCGGGGCATAAACCTGTTATTCTCATATTCCCGGGATTCAATATCCGTATTCCATACCATCAGGCAGACGGGTGCGCCGGTCGTCGCTCCGTCCATGATTCCGGAAAGAATATCTACCCTATCCTCTTCCACCCGTTTTGTCGAGGCTGCGCCTGTTCCGGGTTTTCTCCGGTCCAGCTCCCGCTGGATATCGCTTTTACTGACGGCCAGGCCGGCAGGACAGCCGTCAACAATCGCCCCGATACAGCGGCCATGGCTCTCCCCGAAGCTGGTTATGGTAAAAAGATTGCCCAGGCTATTGCTCATTTACCAATTTCACCCTGCCTCCGATGCTTTTTACGGTCTCCCAGAATTCAGGGTATGTCTTGGAGACGCATTCCGCACCTTTTATTACCGTGTTCCCGGCGACCAGTCCCGCTATACAGAATGCCATGGCGATACGGTGGTCGTTACTGCTATCGATAATAGCGCCTTTCGGATTCGTACCGGTAATGGTCAACCCGTCTTCTTCTTCGCAAACCGCCACCCCCATTTCCTCCAGGCCCGCCTTCACAGCAGTAACACGGTTGGATTCCTTTAGCCTTGCCCGGGCAATCCCTTCCAAATTGCTCTCGCCTTCAGCCAGTGCTGCCAGAACCGCCATTGTCGGAAGCAGGTCTATGGCATCGGACAGATCAGCCTGGATAGCCTTCAACTTCGACCTGTTCAGCTTTATTTTGTCCCCGCTCCTTTCCACCGAAGCCCCCATATTTTTCAGGAAGTCAAGTATTACCCTGTCTCCCTGAATGCTTTCGGGGTCAAGATTTCGCAGAACTGTATTTCCGAATAATGACCCCATAGCCAGGAAATATGAGGCTGATGACCAGTCTCCCTCCACCCGATATCTTGCCGGTTGGTACTTTTGTGGCTCTATGGTAAATTCCATCAGTTCCGGGGATGATTCTACCGTTATGCCGAAACGCCGCATGCACTGCATTGTCATCCAGATGTAGGACTTTGACTCCGGCGGGCTGGTAAGCCTGATACGCACCTTACCCCCAGCAAGAGGTGCGGCGATGAGCAGAGCAGAGATATACTGAGAGCTGATATTGCCGGGTAGTTCCGCAAGCCCCCCCTTCATCCCTCCACCCCTTACCACCACAGGTGCGACTTCACCATCACAGAAACACTCTACCCCCAGTTGTTTCACGGCGTCAATGAGGGTAACAACGGGTCTCCGGGAGAGAGAGGGGCCGGTAACCAGCCGGCATTCCCCCGGTAGCAGTGCACATACAGCAGTCATAAACCTCAAAGTGGCCGCGGAATCGCCACAGAAAAGCGCCCCATCCGGACAGCGTAGATTACCACCCCTTACCCTCCAGACGTTCTGTTCCGTGTTAATCTCCGCCCCGATACCGCGCAATACCTCCTGTGCCGCCTCGGTGTCATCGCAGACCAGGGGATTGATTATCTCGCTCTCACCGTTGGCCAGAGCGGCACAGAAAAGGGCACGGATGGTATAGCTTTTCGAGGGCGGCACCTCAATCTGTCCTTCAATCTTGCTTTTTCCCAGCGATACCTTCATATTCCTTTATCCCTGCCGCTACCTGCAAAACTACAGAATCAATACCCAGCCCTGATGTATTTACGGTGACATCAGCAGCCCTCTGGTAAAAAGGCCTGCGGTACCTCATCAACTCTCTGATAGTAAGAGCGGGGTTCTCGGTAGCAAGAAGCGGCCTCTCTTCGCCGTCACCAGAGATCCGCTTGAGTATGATGCGGGGTGATGCCTCAAGGTGAACAACCAGCGCCCTCTGCTTCAGGCGGTCGATATTGATCTTGTTCAATACCACGCCACCTCCACAGGCGATAACGGCGTTTTCCTCCCTGCTGATGTCTTTTACCGTCTCGATTTCAAGCTCCCGGAAGGCTATTTCGCCATCCTCCCTGAATATTGCGGGAATATCTTTTCCGGCTTTCCTCTGAATAAGCACGTCGAGCTCGAAGAATGTTTTGCCCAGGTATTCGGCCAGCGCCCTGCCCACCGAGGTCTTCCCGGTCCCCATAAATCCGATTAAAGCTACGCTACTTTTCACTTTTGAAGACCCTTTAGCGCCTCTTTTTTCATGACCTCAAGAGGGGCTTTTTGTCCTGTCCACTTTTCGAAGGAGAGTGCCCCCTGGCAGACAAGCATATCCAGTCCACTTATGGTCAGGGCACCCGCCTGCTCCGCCTCACTACGCAGTCTGGTCTGGACAGGGTTATATACTATATCGAAAACGATTGGTACCGATTCCAATAGTTCTGCCGGTACCGGTGTCTCACGGGTATTCGGGCTCATACCAACACTGGTAGCATTAACCAGGATATCGCTTCCCGGCATAACTTTTGCCAGGTTATCACTGTTCAGCTCCAGAGCGCTGGCATCCCTGTCGAAGGCCCCGGAAATCTCGGCGGCCAGATTACGGGCCCATTCCATCTCCAGCGCCCTGTTAAGAATGGATAGGCTGGCACCGCTCTCGGCCAGAATATAGCAAATAGCCCTGGCTGCACCGCCAGCACCGAGCACGACCACCTTCTTGTTATCCGGTTTGACCCCTTTATCGAGCATAGCCTGCAGGAATCCAGAAGCATCGGTGTTATAGCCCCATAGAACCCCTCTATCGTTTACCACTGTGTTTACCGCCCCTATTTTTCTGGCAAGGGAATCCAGCTCATCCAGAAACGGCACTACTGATATTTTGTGCGGTATGGTTACGTTCAGTCCGGCCAGGTTAAGAGATCTCATTCCAGCAATGGCTTTACCAATTTCATCCCTTGCCACCCGGAAGGGCAGATAGACATAGTCCATACCGATCTCCCGGAAGGCAGCATTATGCATGACCGGTGACATAGTGTGCTCGATGGGGTCGCCGATTACCCCGCAGACCCGTGTTCTTCCCGATATAGCCATAATACTCATTTTGCCATCATCTCATAGATTCGTTTCAGCTGCCCCAGTGTTATCTGCCCGGGAGCAGACTCCCTGCCCTCCTCTATCGAAGCATAGGTGAAATCACCCCCTACCAGCGGACACATAATCCGGCTCATCACTCCCGGCATCCCCATCGCAAAGGAAACCAGCCTTGTCGCGGGGAATCCCCTTATGAGCTCCAGGGCAGTCAGGTTATCCTCAACTTTTCGAGCCGTGGTAATTACCTTGCATATATCCGCACCATACCGCAACTGCTCTTCCACTATTTTTCGCAGCTCCCCAAGAGGGGGGGTTTTATCCATTAAATGCAGTGAAATTAGGCACTTTACTCCTCTATTTTTTATCGTCTCTATCGATCTGTTCAGGTTCAGCGTCCTTAACTCAATATCGACCATATCGCACCCGAGGTCAATGGCCTGAGCGAGCAACTCCAGCCGCAATTCCTCACTACCACTCCACTCCCCCCCCTCGCCAGCGCTCCTGGCACAGGCTATCCAGGGCTTACCGATCTGGCCGACTATTTCCTGCCAGCCCTCCCCGATCAGGTCTATGCGAACCTCGAACAACTCGGTAAAGGGTTCTGCCTCCCTTATCGCAATTTCATCCCGGCGGGTAATGACGGTACATATTCTGGGCTTTTTCATTTTAACCTGTTATAGCTTCTTCCACCAGAGACATGTCGACTCTATCGGTAATGAACACTCTTCCTATCGACTTGGGTAGAACAAACCTCACCTTCCCCCGTAAAACCTTCTTATCGTGTTTCATTGCCTCCTTCATTCTATCCATCTGCGGTCCGGATAATCCCGTCGGCAGGCCAGCCCGCTCTACAAGACCCTCCAGCCGAGCCAGTTCATCCCTTTTCAATATGCTCATGGCGCAGGAAATCCTGGCCTCCGCCAGCATGCCGATAGCTACCGCCTCTCCGTGGTTAATCTCAAAGCCAGAAACGGTCTCAATGGCATGGCCCACCGTGTGGCCGAAATTTAGTATTGCTCTCAAAGCCGTGTCCCTCTCGTCCTTCTCCACTACTTCTGCCTTGATACTGGCAGAGCGAAAGACGGTTTCCTCAACGGTTTCACTGTGGAACTCCCTTATCCGCTCAACATTATCCTCGAGGTAATCGAAGAACTCTCTATCGCGTATAACGCCATATTTTATTACTTCGGCCAGGCCGCTGGAGAATTGCCTGACTCCTATTGTCTTCAAGGTATCAATGTCGCTAATAACCAGCCTGGGCTGATAGAATGCCCCGATTTTGTTTTTCAGCCGGCCGTGGTCCAGGGCCACCTTGCCCCCTATGCTACTATCAACCTGCGCCAGGAGCGTAGTCGGTATCTGTACCAAGGGTACACCCCTCAGGTATGTGGCAGCAACGAAACCGGCCAGGTCACCAATGACCCCACCGCCCAGGGCAAGTATGGGCGTAGCCCGCTCCGCATGGCATTTGGCCAGTTCCCGGTACAGCCTTCCTGCTGTCTGGAGCGACTTCTGTTCCTCACCATCGGAAACGATAACGGTATCAACAGCGAATCCCTTTTCAGACAAACCTGCCTCTATGATATCGCCGTACAGGTTTTTTACTATGGGATTGGTGATGATCACCAGTCTTTCGGTAAACAGGATTCCTTCTAGCCAATGCCCAATCTGGTCCAGTATCCCGGCACCGATATGGATATCGTAGCTGTTATTGCCTAGCTTCAGCTGGGCTTTCTTCATATTTCCTTGCTGGAATCAGATCTCTGATTTTACGACAGGTATCTATTGTATTATATAGCTCATCCGGCGTGATGGCCTGCTGTGCATCGACCAGCGCTTCAGCCGGGTTATAGTGCATCTCGATCATCAGCCCACTGGCGCCGGCGGCAATAGCAGCACAGCTCATGTTGAATATGATGTCCCGGCGCCCCGCGGCATGGCTGGGATCAACAATAACCGGGAGATAGGTCTCCTTCTGAATAATGGGGACAGCGGACAAATCCAGGGTGTATCTGGAGAAATTTTTACCCTTACCGATGGGTAATACCCCCCTTTCACAAAGTATGATGTCCCTGTTACCCTCGGCGGCAATGTATTCGGCAAATGACAAAAATTCCTCGATGCTGGCACCGAAATGGCGCTTGAATAAAATGGGTTTCCCGGTCCGGGCTACCTTAATCAGCAAATCCTGGTTGTACATATTTCTGGTTCCTACCTGGAGTATATCAGCATATTCTGCGGCCAGTTCGACCTGTGTCTCCCCCCTTACTTCGGTAACGGTAGCCATGTCGTACTGCTCCCCGGCTTCACGGAGCCAATGCAATGCCTTCCTGGCCTCTTCCAACCCTATCGAACCCAGGCCCTGGAACGAATGTACCGAGCTACGCGGCTTGAAAATGCCCCCGCGCAGGATATGAGCCCCACACTTCGCAGCATCTTCAGCAATCCTCATAAGCTGCTGGTGGCTTTCCACGGCACAAGGCCCCGCAATAAACACCGGCTCACTGCCACCAATGCTGATGTCCTTTACTTTTACCACGGAATGCTCGGCAATATCCTCAAAAAACTTGGCATACTCCCTGTTTATCAGCTTGTAGGGGGCTTCGACCATATTGGCCTCTTTCACGCCGGCAAGGCTGGCAAGGTGTTCAAACGGCACCTTGCTCTCGTCACCGACCAGCCCGATGATGGTGCGGAACTTGCCCCTGGAAACATCGGCTCTAAGTCCTAGTTCTTTTATCTCTCGAACTACCTGGTCTACTTCAGCCTTTGTGGCCTCCGCCTTCATAACTATCATTTGTACCCCCAAAATATTTTTATCCACACAAAATCATACAAGCAAGGCATCTTTGCCCGTAAACAGATAAACCCTCCTTCGTGAGGAGGGCTTCTCAACTTCATTCATCCAGTTTTTGTCTCAGCAGACATTTGCCAAGTCAACCCCCCTAGCACATCTCGTGCCAGCTAAATGGAAACTGGCCATAATAATAGGTCGTGCCAAGGGTACTTTGCAACATAATTTCTGCTCACTCTATGGTTATCGATAACACAGTAGCATAGAGCATGAGCTTTGTCAAGCGAATACGCCAGCCACATTTCCATTTAAGCAAACCGGAAAAATCAGCGGTCAAAAGGCTTGACAAATCGATATTCATGCTGTTATTGTTATTGCAATTCAAAATAGAACCATAGTGTTAGTGTGATAGTGTTAGCAATTACCGATGAAAACTGTTTATTCACTTTGGTTAACATCTTTATCGGTTACCGGCTAAAACCAAGTAGTTCGGAAAATCTTAGTCGATAATCATTATTTTAGCATTATTTTATTGGAATTATGGGGGAAGGGAGGTAGCTGGCTTATGGAGTAGTGACTTGGAGATAACACCTCCCCAAGTTGGGGAAGCCATGGTCCTGTATTTAATTAGGAGGTAAATGGGTGAAAAAGAAAGGTATATTAAGGCTTGTTGTCCCAATCTCATTGATAATCGCGGCGGCTGTATCCATACCCATTATCACCAGCTGTGCTGCCGGGGTGCCAACACCCGAACCGGGTGAACCAAGCCCGGAACCAACACCCGAACCAGGTGAACCGAGTCCAGAACCGACACCAACCACCCCTGAAGGATTAACTATCGATGAGATGAACATCCTGGGGCACCTGCCCGATCAACAGGTCGGGGTGGATTATCCCATCGGGGAAACGATCAATATTGGCTTTCTGGCCGCCCTGTCAGGGCCAGACGCCGGTTGGGGTCTTCCCGGACTGACCGGGAACAACATTTTCATCGACGCCGTCAACAAGACCGGTGGTCTGCTGGTAGGAGGAAAGAGGTATCCCCTAGCACAATACGAGTTCGATGATGAGGCAGTTGCCAGCAAGGCACTGCAGGGTGCCCGTCAGCTGGTAATGGAACACAACGTTAAATTCATCAGCGCCATCGGCGGTAACCCTGCCGACGCCACACACCCCTTCCTCACCGAGGAAGAGGTGGTCTATGCATCGCTGATATCCACCGATATCAAGCCTGACCGACCCTATCTGATCGGAGGTGGCGACGTCACTCCCAGAATCGACATGCTGCGTCCGCTGATGACCAAGACGGTACTTCCCACTGCAGAAGAACTGGGCAGGCCTTTGAGGTGGGCAGTGACCTCCCAGGACGATACCATTGGCAAGACCTGCCAGGCATGGGAAGTGGGCTGTGCCATTGCCGAGGGCTGGGATGTGGTCTATGACAAGCACTATGCGCTGGAGACCACTGACTTCGCCCCGATTATTACATCGATGATGGCCACCGAAC
Organism: Dehalococcoidales bacterium; assembly: GCA_046498175.1. GTDB lineage: Bacteria > Chloroflexota > Dehalococcoidia > Dehalococcoidales > UBA5760 > UBA5760. Next base: position 14,423 of record JAWOBD010000006.1, read on the forward strand.
CCGATGCCATCAGCTTCAACCTTTCCTATCCGACTTTCCAGACCCTCCTGTGGGAGCAGTGCTACCTGCAGGGCTACGAAGGCCTGATCTCGCAGAACTACATCGACTGGGAAGCCAACCTGCAGAAGATTCCCGCCGAATATGCTGCCGAGCGCTGGGGCATGGATAGCTTCCCCCTGATGGAGGACGAGTGGTGGGGTGAGCCCTCATGGAACCACTCCTTCAGCAGGATATGGGAGGAGAGGTACGGAACCGGAGGGCCCGAGGATGTCAAGCGCCACATGACCGGTATCGACTGGGACCACGTGGTATGCCTGATACCCTGGTGTGCCGGAGCACA
>JAWOBD010000063.1:0-11914 GCA_046498175.1 Dehalococcoidales bacterium
TCTCAGGATATAAAATGAAGATAGCGCTTCATATCTGTTGCGGAGTATGTGCTGCTGGAGTGGTCGAGAGACTGACTGCAGAGGGGCACGTCGTACACGGTTATTTCTACAACCCCAACATATACCCTGAGGAAGAGTACCATAAAAGGCTATCCGAAACCATAAAGGTGTCACGTTTGATGAATTTCCACTTAGAGGCAGGTCCATATTCCTGGCAGCACTGGCAAAAAGAGGTCAGCAGTTTCGTTAATGAACCGGAGGGGGGTCTCAGATGTGAAATATGCTTCCGAATTAGATTGCAGAAAACATATCAATATATGAGAGATATTGGCACCGATGTTTTCAGCACGACTTTGACCGTAAGCCCGCATAAATCTGCCAGAGTTATCAATATTATTGGCAAAGAAATCGGCTCTGAAAGCTACCTGGAGCGGGATTACAAAAAAAGGGATGGCTTCAAAAGAGCAATGGAGCTTGCCAGGGAGTGGAACCTGTACCGTCAGAGGTATTGCGGCTGTATATACAGCATGAGAGAATAATCGAGATTACACCGAACCGCTTGATGAATTCCCCCCCGGTACAGATCTAGCTACAATTTTAGCAAGGTAAATAAACGGGGTATCGATAATGGCGACAAAAATCTTGATAATATATGTGGAAGCCAGTATCTGCAGCCAGGTATTTAAATCGAACAAACCCCAGAGCGCTATAGTGCAGAAAATAGCGGTATCAATCGCCTGAGATACAAGAGTAGAAACGTTGTTTCTCAGCCAGAGAAACCTGCCTTTCGTTTTTCGTTTCCAGAATAGGAAGGCCCATATATCATGGTGCTGGGAAACCAGATAGGCAACCATGCTGCCGGCAGCAATCCTGGGCATCAAACTGAAGATGGTAGCAAGGGCATCCTGGGAAAAATCTGAAGGGTGCGGTACAAATTTCAGACCAAATTGCATCCACAGCGCCATCAGGGCCATGCCGATAAAACCAAGCCAGACTCCTCTGCGTGCTACCGTTTTCCCGTAGATCTCGTTGAGTATATCGGTAGCAAAAAAGACCCCTCCGTAGAGTATATTGCCCAGTGTAGAAACAAATCCGAATACCTCAACAGTCTTGATAACCTGTATGTTTGCCGTAATAACGGCAGCTACTATTATCGCGTACAGGCCATACTTCCCGAAAAAACGGAAGACAAGAAGAGTAATCCCGAGATTGGCCAGAACAAACAGAACCCAGAGTACGCTATTGGACAGTACAGGCGGTGAAATCCCCATCGTGACCTAACTCCTATTCATATCCCTTCGTTTTCGGGATTGCCGCCACTTCTTTCTCTGGCTTATCCTTACAGCCTCATCGCTGGTCTTGTAGCAAGCGAAAAAGCTATCCCTGAAGGCATTAAATGTGCCATCGCAGATGGCATCTCGGATATCCCGCATAAGCCCTTGCATAAAGCTGAGATTATGAATGGTGGCCAGACGGTATCCCAGCATCTCACGGCACCTCAGGAGGTGGTGCAGATAGCCTGCAGAATAGTTCTGGCAGGTGTAGCAACTACATTCACTGTCAACGGGCCCTGCCACATTTCTGTAAGCTGCATTCCTGATATTTATTCTACCTCTTCTGGTAAATAGCGCACCCCTCCTGGCTACCTGAGTTGGCAAAGCGCTATCGAATATATCAATTCCACGCTCCACCCCCTTAATGATATCCTCCGGTGAACCTACCCCCATAAGATACCTCGGCTTTTCTTCAGGCAGTAAAGGCACGGTTAACTCCACCATGTTCATGGTAAGCTGTTTCGGTTCTCCCAAACTCAGGCCACCGATGGCATAACCATCAAAACCCATCGAAGTGAGGACACGGGCTGACCTGCGGCGTAGTTCCGGGTAAAGCCCCCCCTGTGTAATGGCAAAGAGGGCCTGGTCACTATCTTTCTTTGAATCGAGGCAAATCTCTGCCCATAGGTGTGTTCTTTCCATCGACCTCTTTATAAAATCGAATTTTCCCACAGGCGACGGACATTCATCCAAAACCATTATGATATCGGCCCCTAGAGATTCCTGATACTTTATCGCAGACTGAGGGGTTATCCGGTGCTGGCTGCCATCGATATGGGAACGGAACACAACACCACTGTCGTCGACCCTACGTAGCCCTTCCATGCTGAATATCTGGTAACCACCGCTGTCGGTCAGAATAGCATGTGGCCAGGACATAAATTTATGCAGCCCCCCCAATTTCTCAATAACCTCTACCCCCGGTCTAAGGTAAAGGTGATAGGTATTGGCAAGAATCATATCTGTCCCTATTCGTTCTAAATCAAGAGTAGCCAGAGTTTTAACGGTTGCCTGGCTACCAACCGGGGCAAAAACAGGTGTTGATACCGGGCCATGAGAGGTAAATACCTTTCCTGTACGTGCACCACCAGTACAGCAATTCTTGATAATACGAAAACCGGTAGACATACCCTCAGGATCTCTCCCCCATAGATTAATAAAATTAAATGTAGATGAATAAAAAGGTGCTCTGATACCAGATAAACGCCAAATAAATCGTATCAGAGCACCTATGAAAAATAAAATACTATTTCGATTTCCCGGTAATATTACTCTCCGAAGTAAGCATCCCTGATATATTCTTCCTGACCAAGTTCCTGGGCAGTACCCGAATGGGTTATAGCGCCCCTTTCAAGAATGTATATATTTTCCGCATGCTCAATAGTAAAGCTGGCATTCTGTTCGGCGATAAGAATGGTAAAACCGGTTCTTTTCATGCTCCTAATGGCTTCAGAGATGTGGCCGATTACGATGGGAGCCAGGCCAAGCGTGGGCTCATCCAGCAGTATTAGCCTCGGCTCGGTCATAAATGCTCTCCCCAGAGAAAGCATCTGCCTTTCTCCACCACTCATCGTATCAGCCTGCTGCTTCTGTCGCTCCTCAAGTCTCGGGAACAGCTCAAAAACCGTCTTCATATTCTTTTCAATGTTTTCCCTGTTGAGATATGCCCCTACCAGCAGGTTATCCCTGACGCTCATGCCCGGGAAAATACTGCCCCTCTCCGGGGAGTAACCTATCTTACGCTTCACTATTTCTCGCGAAGGGAGCTTATGGAGAGATTCGCCATCAAATACAATATCACCGCTCCAACTGGTCATACCGAATATGGAATCCAGAAGCGTTGTTTTACCGGCACCGTTGGAGCCAATTATCCCCACACACTTCCCTTCCTCAATGCTAAACGAAACATCGCTCAGCGCTCTTGCCTTGCCGTAATAAACTTCAAGGTTTTTTACATCAAGATAAGCCATTATCCCCTCTCCTCATCTAAAAACCTTTTGGCCCTTAATGGAGAAAATTACATACCGAAATATGCCTTCTTTACCTTCTCGTTGTGAGCCACCTCTTCGTATGTCCCTTCTGCAATCATGTGCCCGAACTGAATAACCACGGCCCTGTCAATCAGCGGGGCCAGGGCTTTCAGGTCATGGCTGACCACAATGAAAACCTGTCCCTCTTCCCTCTTCTTCTGTAGAAGCTTCGATATTTCCGTGATTTCATGAACGGTCAATCCCGCAAATATCTCGTCCAGCATTATTAATTTGGGGTTGGTTGCTACTGCCTTGGCAAGCTCCACACGGCGCAAATCGCCCAGTGATAACTCGTAGGGGTATTTTTCCAGCCTGTCCTTGAGACCAACACCCTCACCAAGGTCCCAGATCTCTTCTGTTCCACCTCTATGTCCGCGTAAACATCTCGTTATACTATCGGGCACAGTGCTGATACGGATATCCTCTATCACCGGTAAATCGTGATAGGGTCTTGGCACCTGGTACGTCCTGGCAATACCCCGTTTTACCCTTTCATAGGTTTTCAGGTCACCAATATTTTCTCCCTTGAAGAATATATCACCGGCATCGGGCTTGTAATCGCCCATAATAAGGTTAAAGGCTGTTGTCTTACCGGCACCGTTGGGCCCCATAAGGCCCAGTATTTCACCTTCATCGATATGAAAGCTGAGGTCATCTACCGCGACTAAACCGCCGAATTTTTTGGTAACACCCTTTACCTCAAGCAACCTGGTCATACTGCACCCCCCCCTTACGTTTCATGCGGAACCATGCCGTAATATCCTGCGCAATGCCCATGAAACCTCGTGGCCGGAAGTATACTATGGCAATAGCTATCAGTGAATAGGTGAGAAATCGCCAGGACCCTTCCAAAAACGGGCGAAGCTGTTCGACGATGAAGGTGATAAAGTATCCACCGAAGATAGAACCGATAATGGTACCCATACCTCCAACTACGGTTGAAATGATAATATTGAGCAAGAAGGTATAGCTGAAGGCACCACGTGGGGATATCGAACCCATATAGTGAGCGTAGAAAGCGCCCCCTATACCGGCTGTCAGTGCGCTCAAAATAAAAGCGAACCTCTTGAACCGGTAGGTGCTCAGACCGCTACTCTCAACTACATCTTCGTCCATATGGATTGCGTTCAAGACGTGACCGACGTCAGATTTGGCAACCAGCCACAGACTTACGGCGATGGCAAACATGATACCAAGAGACAGCCAGTAGTTATTGGCCACGCCAGTGGTAACATAGGGCAGGCTGGTCAGGCCACGGTCCCCCCCGGTCAGGCCCCCGGGGTCAGCAATCATTATCCTATGCAATATCATCAGGAACGCCAGACTTATCAGGCTGAAATAAGGCCCTCTTGTACGCATGCTGGGCAGGAAAAATAACATGCCGCCACCAACCGCCGCGGCTACTCCCAGGGGAATCGTCGCATACAACGGCAACACGACGTGTTCCGGCTGGAAACCACCCTGGCGGGATAACATAGCAGTGACATACCCGGCGATACCAATAAGAAAGGGGTGGCCAAAGCTGACATAGCCGGTATAGCCCGACATCATGTCCCAGCTCATTGCGAAAATTACCATGAAGTTGGCCATAATACAGGTTCTCAGGTAGTTGCTGGGAACAAAGAAGGGGAGCACGCTCATTACAGCAATTGCAATTATCCACCAGCGAAATGATCTGTTTGAAGTAATCCAATTAGCCACTTTTAATTCGTTCCCTTTGCATTTACTTACCGAACAGTCCCTTAGGACGGAATATCAGCATAATAATCATAATTACCAGGGCAAAAACACCCCTTAATCTCTCATCGATGACCAGTTGGGTGGTAGTCTGCATATACCCCACAATATGAGCCGCGATAATGGTGCCTTCGATGCTACCCAATCCTCCAATGACAACGATAGCAAAGGACATCACCAGCGGCATATGCCACATTTCGGGTATGAGGTAAGTATAGCTACCGAAAAATATTCCCGCAACTCCGGCCAGCGCACCCGATATCGCCCAGGTCATGATATTTACAGTATCGGGATTTATCCCAGATACGATGGCCCCCTTACGGTCCATGGCCAGAGCTCTCATCGCCCTTCCCATATGAGTTCTCCGGATAAACATCAATACGCCTATTATGCAAGCCCAGCTTACAATCAGCGCTGCAATCATATTTTTGGACACGGAGTATCCGAATACTTTGGTAATACCTACCACAACTGGCCAAACGTTGATTGTTTCCATGTGAAAGAACAATACGATTAAATAGTTCATAACCAGGGCCAGAATAAAGGTGGAAACATAAACAACGGTGGGGTTGTTGAGATAGCGTCTAACCAAACCGGTGTAGGTTGCCAGCGCCAGCCCGGCGCCGGAGGCAATCGCGATGAGCATTGCCAGGCCCATTGGCAGGCCCATCACCTGCCAGGCATGATAGAAGATATAAGCGGTTACCATAACATAGCCGGCGTGGGCAAGATTCAATACTCTACCTACGCCGTATATCATGGTAAACCCAAGTGCAATCAGCGCATACAGACCACTTAAAAGGGCACCGTTAATTGCTATGGCTAGCATAGAACTTGTCCTTCTTTTGAATTCATCCGTTAAGGCTCAAATATGAGGGGAAGGGGCATTTCCCTTCCCCTCATAATACCTAGCATACCATGTGTCTTGTCATCGCCGGTGACTTCTTTGCCCCAGCGATAGACTTTAATCTGTCTCAACCCAGGGCGGCAGGTAGTAGTCACCATTCTTCCAGCGGTAGGGGTGAATCACCTTTACTGTCTCATCCGGGTACCACTGCATTACCATACCACCGGGGCGTCCATCTTCACCTGTAGTATCCAAAACTGATGAATGGGTGTAGGCATGGTCCGGCCCGTAGAACTTGTAATACTGCCACAGCACATCATCCGGGCCAGCGGATTCCAATCCGCCCTCCTTCCAGAGCTTGAGGTCAGTGGCCTCCATCTCGGCTACCCAGTCATCCAGTGGCTCGAAGCCACCGGCACGTTCGGCAGCCTGGGCCATCATCATAACACCCCAGTAGGCATTGAAGCCGTCAAAGTGGGGGAATATGGGGCGGGAGCTGTACTTTGCCTCATAGGCATCGATGAACTTCTGAGTGGGAGGATCGAAGTCCATACCCAGACAAGGCGGCGGTGAGGTGGAGCAGAAACCTCCTGCCATACCACCCATATCACCCCAGAACTCCTTGCTGGCCGCGGCAACATTCACACCGGTGATGGGTATGGGTACCTGTAGCTCAACATAGGCAGCACTGGGTGGAATACAGTTCACCGAAGCGATATGGTAGATAAAGTCAGGGTCCATATCGATAATGTCGCCGTAGACGGGGCTGAAATCAAAGGTTTCTATATCGTACATCTTCTCACCGATAACCTCTATACCAGCGCCGGGGGCAATCTCATCACGAACGTACTCGGCGACACCACCACCGTAGGCAGTATCTTCATAGAATATTACGCAGGTCTCCCAGCCCATGTCGCCATTCGGGCCCAAAACATCGTTGGCGAAGGCGACATACTCGGCACCCTGGTCGTAGTCGTTCATATGGTCCATGAAGTAGCACTTGTATTTGTCGTATTCATCATGAACCTGTTCAATCGCACGAATGGCGGAGGCCCAGGTCTCCATTATGGGAACCTGGTATTCTGCAAGCCTGGGGAACCATCCAAGACTGACATCATCAACGCAGCCGGATACCATAAAATCTACGTTCTCGACTTCGTTGAGGTACTCCATAGCCTTGATACCCTCGGTTATATCCTCGGCCGAATCCGCACTTACCATTGTAATTTGTCGGCCCAGTATACCACCATTGGCATTAAGTTCCTCAATAGCAACTTCCGTCCCCCGCATAGCGCTCTTGCCAACATCGGTATCCGCAGCACCGATATAACCGCATACCCAGGGTTCTTCGGTCGGTTCAGGCGTAGGTTCGGGCGTAGGTTCGGGCGTAGGTTCCGGTGTGGGTTCCGGTGTGGGCTCCGGCTCAGGAGTGGGAGATGGACCGGTACAGCTACTCATCAGGGGAATGCTCAAGGCCAGAACTGCCACCAGGCTAAACCCGATAATGATTTTGAGCAACTCTTTCTTCTTCACCAAATTTCCTCCTTACTTAGACTTGGTAAGATGATAAACAGGTAACCCATATTAATGACTCAGCCTAGGCGGGGCCAAATGCCAAACTTCACCTCCCATCTAGCTATATTTTATTACTGTTAATTACTATAACGGTAAAACATCATATAGGATAGCCAATAGTATATTTTATTTAGCTTCAGTAATCAAACTATGTACTGTCACTATCCCTAAATAGTATTATACACTACCGTGTCAAGTGGACACACCGTCATGCTTATTTTCATATTGCGCTTCACAATACTAGCTTTCACCCTTTATGTGCCATGGAAGTGAATGTTCTGGTATAATTATCTTCAAGGAAGGAATCACTAATAGCGATATCTATACCCATTACAATAAATTGTCCTGTTCCTATCAAATTCAACTGTAGTTGCAGTAAAGTACCACGTAAATCTGTTCTTACGTGCATCATGCCGGTATAAAGGATGGCACCATGTCCAGAAGTATAATCTACAGATTAAATCCCGTATGGATACTAATCGGCACCAATATAATACTTTTCATTGTAACCGTTACAAATACCGGTATCATTATTCAGCTTGGTCTCATGCCCGGGGCAATAATGGAAAGGCCATGGACAATAATAAGTTGCATCTTCCTCCACGGCAGCATATGGCATCTACTGGGCAACATGGTTACGCTGTTTTTCTTCGGCAGATATCTCCGTAACCTGCTGGGAAACAGGAAATTCCTTTTTATCTATTTCATCGGCGGCATACTGGGTAGCGTTTTCTATGTAATTCTGGCACCCCTCTTTTCCATCTCTATAGGCGCATCGGGAGCAGTATTTGCTCTTGGAGGGGTACTGGCAATTATGCGGCCGAAACTGCGAGTCCTGGTATTTCCCATCCCCGTTCCGGTGCCCCTCTGGACAGCCGTTATTGGTGGTTTCATAGTAATTTCGTTTTTCCCCAACGTAGCCTGGCAATCCCATCTCGGCGGTCTTATTCTGGGACTGGTTGCAGGATATATTCTGCGCCGTCAGGAAAGAAACCAACGCTATCGCTGGTAGTTTTTTCCATCCACCCTGCGTTTCCTGATAATTGATAGTGTTCACCAACAACTGCCTTGTTAATCAAGAACTTCTTCGTCGCGGTATCTGGGGATTGATACCTTCCATCCCATCTTTTCCTCAACAAATCGGGCAAGGTAAAATGCGGCCTCCTCTTCACCGTGGGTAATAAAAAGCCTCCGGGGCGGTTTTTCCAAGCCGGATAACCAGCGCAACAATTCATTTCTATCGGCATGTGCGGAGAAGCCGTTTATCTGTACGATATTGGCTCGTACCGGGTATTTCTTACCCAGTATCCTTACTCTCCTTTTCCCTTCCACAATCTGTCTGCCCAGTGTCCCCGAAGCCTGATAGCCCACAAAAAGGATGGTGCTTGCGACACGTGATATATTGGCGACAAGGTGGTGTTTTACCCGGCCGCCGACACACATACCGGAGCCAGCGATTACCATCACAGTACCTTTTATGTGATTAATGGCCTTGGACTCCTCGACACTGCTTACCATCTTCAGCCCGGTAAAAGAAAAGGGGGAGTTGCTATCCTCAACTAGTGCGGACATTTCGCGGTCGAAAAGTTCCGGGTGTTTCCGAAATACCTCGGTAACTTTTACCGCCATAGGGCTATCCACAAACACCATCAGGTGCGGAATGGTATTGTCGATCTGCAGCTGGTTGAGGTGGTATAGCAATTCCTGAGTACGTTCAAGAGCAAAACTGGGTACAACGATATTTCCACCGCGTTTGACGGTAAGGTTAATTTCATCCCCCAAAACACTACCTATTTCCTGTGTATCCTCATGTATCCTGTCACCATAGGTGGACTCCACAACAACGTAATCTGCCGCGCTGAATAGCGTTGGGTCTTTGAGTATAGGCTTATCCCACCTGCCCACATCTCCGGAGAAAACGATAACACGGTTTTCATTTCTTGCTTTCATTTCTATTCTTATCATGGCAGAGCCAAAGACATGGCCGGCCTCGTAAAAACCGGCTTCAAGGGACTGACCCAAACAAATCGGTTCGCCATATTTGACCGGAGATAGCAGCGGCAGAGTAGCCAGAGCATCCTCCGTGTTATAAAGTGGAACCTCGGGATGAGGCCCCTTTCTCTTCTCCCGCTGGTGCCTCCTTCTTTTATACGCGGCATCTTCCTCCTGCAGGTGAGCAGAATCGAGGAGCATTATCCGGGCTATATCCGCTGTCGCTCCGGTACAATATATTTTGCCACGGAACCCCTCTTTAACCATCCTGGGTAACAGGCCGCAATGGTCAATATGAGCATGAGTGAGAAAAATGGCATCCACGCTCTCTGGCTGGAAAGGGAAGGCATCCCAATTACGGTACCGATACTCCCTTTCCTGATACATACCGCAGTCCACCATTATCCGCAGTTCATCCGTTTCCAACAAATAACAGGAGCCGGTTACATTTCTGGCAGCTCCCAGGAATTTGAGTCTGATATTCATCATCTATCTCCTGCTCATATTTTGGGGAAAGGCCTGAACCTTCTATCGCAATCAAGTTATCTGAAAAGCCTTTATCTAAAGCAACCTATTTGAGCAAAGCATCCCGACCGGCTATCTCCTGATTCAGATACCATTTCTGCACCGCTTCAACAACCTCACCGGAGGTATCACAAATTCTCAGCAGGCTAACGTCACCTTTAGAAATATAGTTTCTGCCCAGTGTAGAATGCCTGAGCCACTCCATTAGGCCGCTCCAGTAAGTACGATCGAAAAGCATTACCGGGAAAGGCCTTATCTTGTGCGTTTGTATCAGTGTCAATACCTCGGTAAGCTCATCCAGTGTCCCCAAACCACCGGGCACTATTACAAAGGCACTGGCATATTTGACCAGCATAACCTTGCGTGCAAAGAAATGATTGAACTTTATGGACATAGTGGTGTAATCGTTACACTTCTGTTCTTCAGGCAAGTTGATATTCAGACCTACCGAAGTAACCCCTGCTTCAAGGGCTCCCCTGTTAGCGGCTTCCATGGCACCAGGGCCACCACCGCTGATTATGGAGAAGCCTATCTGCCCCAGCCCATAGGCTATTTCGCTGGTTTGCCTATAGAGGTTATCACCAGGCCCAATACGCGCTGAACCGTATATAGTAACCGCTGGTTCAATACCGGCAAGCTTATCAAACCCCTCGACCAGCTCCCCCATAATGCGAAACATTCGCCAGCATTCTTCTTTGGCCAGGTCATCTATCTCGTAATCGCCTCTCATATATTCACCCACAGATCAAAAAATAATACCATATTATCCCCCACATAGCTATTGGCTTACAAATACCACAATACCAAATTAATAACATTTCTTGTTACCCATGAGGTGTTTGAAAACAGAAGATGGAAAATACTACCGATATTAGGTATATTGAAGTAGGTTGCGCCAGTCTCATCTTGTTGTTAGAATAAATACTGGTCAATGCTAATTAACCTCTCTTGATATTATGACCCATAAATATGTCACCTTAGCATTTACAGAATGAAACCAGTATTATTGCATAATATATACTGTAAGCAACCAAAACCTTAGTTTTCACATAAAATGGTTTCAATATGGGTAAAACATTATCAGAGAAAATACTGAGCCTCAGGTCCGGGACTGAAGCCTTAGCGGGAAACATCATCATAGCTGAAGTGTCCCTGGTTTTCTTCCAGGATACTACCGGGCCGCTAGCCCTACGGCAGTTCCAATCTGCCGATTTTGCTCATCCAGCAGCTTCAACCAGGGCCGCTTTTTTCTTGGACCATGCTGCTCCAAGCCCGAACCGTGAGCTTTCCAATGACCATTCTTTCATCCGTAGCTTTGCACGCGAAAATGACAGCCTGCTCTATGACGTTGGTGATGGCGTCTGTCACCAGATAGTGGCCGAATCCCTGGCCAAGCCCGGGGATCTAATTCTGGGCACCGATTCCCACACGGTGACTGCTGGCGGAATAGGAGCCTTTGCCTGCGGAATGGGTTCAACGGATGGCGCGGTTGCCCTGGGACTTGGCAAGACGTGGTTGCGGGTACCGGAAACTATCCTTGTCACGCTGTCAGGAAGGTTTGCACAGGGTGTATCCGCCAAGGACCTCATCATATATCTCATTGGAAAGATCGGTGCTGATGGAGCTACCTATAAGGCGCTTGAATTTTCTGGCGATACCGTTGGAACAATGGCCATATCGGAGCGCCTGACCATTGCCAACATGTCCGTGGAGGCAGGGGCAAAGGCCGGTATTTTCCCATCCGATGAAAATACAAGAGACTATCTGGAGAAACAGGGCCGCGGCAGTGACTACAAAAGGCTTGTGCCGGATGATACGGCAGAGTACGAGCAGACCATTGCCATCAACACCGACCAGCTTGAGCCGATGATATC
>JAWOBD010000022.1:0-5476 GCA_046498175.1 Dehalococcoidales bacterium
GTATAGGGAGACCTCGCAACGAGCGCAACCCTCGTTGTCAGTTGCTTTCTCTGGCAAGACTGCCTTCTAGAAAAGGAGGAAGGTGAGGATGACGTCAAGTCAGCACGGCTCTTACGTCTTGGGCTACACACACGCTACAATGGGTGGTACAAAGGGTTGCTAAAGAGCGATCTGGAGCTAATCCCATCAAAGCCACCCCCAGTTCGGATTGGAGGCTGAAACTCGCCTCCATGAAGTTGGAGTTGCTAGTAACTGCAGGTCAGCATACTGCGGTGAATACGTTCTCGGGCCTTGTACACACCGCCCGTCACGTCATGAAAGTTGGCAACACCTGAAGTCGGTGAGCCAACCCCGGTTTCGGGGAGGCAGCCGCCGAGGGTGGGGCTAGCGATTGGGATGAAGTCGTAACAAGGTAGCCGTAGCGGAAGCTGCGGCTGGATCACCTCCTTTCTAGGGAGAAAACAGACGTCAAGTCTGATATCTCCTAGGTCGATCTCTGATTCATGCAATCAGAGTAGGTCGCTTTCCTTCCGCTATCCAGAGGTTAAGGTGTATTTTTCGAAACAGGTGAATTACCGCATATATGCGGGCCATTAGCTCAGCTGGTTAGAGCGCAGTCCTGATAAGACTGAGGTCTCTGGTTCGAACCCAGAATGGCCCACCATCGCCTTGGGTATCATTCCTATCTTCGCCTTAGTATCTTTTCCTTAAGCCACACCAAAAAAGCATGCACTTCGTCTGCCAAATCTATTCTTCAGCTGAACGTATCCTCAGGATTATCTCTAAATTAATTGCTGCCAATAATCCTTAGCTCATAACCAGACCCAAAAGCGCGGTGGAATAGCGATATGGAGCATAATGAGATGAAAGGGGATACAGTCACAATGCAGGGCAGCAAGAAGTCCCTCGTACTTCCTGGCTATTCCTCAAATATGCAAGTTTGTATCTCCATACAACTAGCCCGCAGGTTTGCTGCTGTATTCTTTCACCCTTCGTTCGTGCTCTTTCTTGCCAATAGGACAGACATCATGGCATATGAGGCACTCGGTGCAACAGCGCGGCGAATACTTGTTGGCATATTTCTGCCAGTCCTGATTGGGCTCGGCAAGCATCTCCTGGGGAACGATACACTTCCAAAAATCTACCTTTTTGCCCGGTTCGACACCCTGCGAAGGCCCCGGTATTATAGCCCCGGTCGGACAGGCCTCGACACATAGCTCACAGTCACCGCACAGGTCTTCTTTGAATGGTTCGTCGTACGGTAATACGGCATCGGTCATCACGGCACACCAGCGCACACGCGGACCGAGCCGGGGAGTTATACAGAGAGTCTGCTTGCCTATCCAGCCCAGACCTGCCAGGGCAGCAGCCGCTTTTTCATGGACAAAATGGTCTACAACCGCCCTGTAGCCGTCCTCTCGGATTACGCGGGCAAAACGATGCGCCCTTACCTCGGTAAGCTCATAGTAGAAATTATAGTACTGGGAGCCAGGTACATCGTCGAATGGCAGCGCTCCATCCGGTATTACCGACGTGACCACCGTATTGAACATAGGGTCCCAGATGTGCATTCCGAGTACCACCACACTCCTCGCCTCGGGTAAAAAACCATAAGGCGTGTCCAGCAAACGGTGCGGTGGAAAGGGCACCTTGGCCAGCTCCGCCGCATCAACAACGCCAAACAACTCGAATCCGTTTTCCTCTGCCTCAGCCCTCCATTTCTCTTTCAACTCCGAAGACATCCGAACCCTCCTCTATTTTTTGTACGCATGAATCATAACATATAAATTCTATATAAAATGAACCGACACATAAAGTCAAGATTTCAATTCATTGCTTTACTACATAAGACCAAACATGTTATACTTATTTTTTAATAAACCTTTAAGCTGGTCCACGAAGGCCGGCAAGTGGAGATATAGAGCAAGCTGGTTAGCCCTCTTGCCGGGAAGGGAGGAGGGCTATTTTTATGTCCGACAAGCTACCAATCGTAGGGTATTATCGATGAGATTCGCTGGCAAGAGCCTCGTAACCATAGACGACTTCTCCGAAGAAGAGATTGCAGCCGTTTTTAACCTAGCTGATGAAATGTCGGGCGATAGGGAAAGGCAACTTGGCCTGTGCCGTGGCAGTGTCATGGCAAGTCTCTTCTTCGAACCGAGTACTAGGACCAGGCTATCTTTTGAAGCAGCCATGCACAGGCTCGGGGGCGATGTTATCAGTGCAGTCGATACCAAGGCAACCTCACTGGCAAAAGGAGAAAGCATCGCCGATATGGCACGGGTAGTGGGCAGCTATGCGGACATTATCGTTATTCGGCACCCCTGGGAAGGCGCCGCAAAAGTAGTTGCCGATTATTCCGGGGTACCGGTAATAAATGCCGGCGACGGCGGACACCAGCACCCGACACAGACACTCCTCGACCTATACACCATCAGGAAAGAAAGAAAAACCATAAAAGGTCTCAAGATCGCGCTCTGGGGGGACCTCAAGCACGGACGAACGGTTCACTCCCTTATCTTCGCTCTGGCCAAGCTCGGGGCCAACATAGTTTTCTGCCCCAGCCCTGGCTTCGAGGTACCAAAGCACGTTATCCACAAACTGGTTACCGAATACGGTGGCGAAATGGAACAACTTGATGAATGCGATACAACAGACACCAAGGAAATGTCTTCGCTGGATGCGGTATACATCACACCGGGCAGCCCGCACCAGCTGGCCATGATGCCCAACATTAATCTCAATGTAGAGATGAGAAAGGGAATTGATGCTCTCTACGTTACCCGGCCCCAGAAAGAAAGGTTTACCTCTGGCGAAGAAGAAAATAACATAAACAGGAATTATCCAATAGTGGATAAGAAGCTACTCAAAGAGAAGGGCTTTGAAAAAACAATCATCATGCATCCTTTGCCACGTGTTGATGAGCTGGCCTACGAACTGGATACCGACCCACGCTCCATGTACTTCAGGCAAGCAGCCCACGGTGTACCTGTTCGTATGGCTCTAATAGCCCTTTTACTGGGGACACGAGAAAACAGTATGTCAAACACCAAGTTCTCACCCAAGCATGTGACATACCCGGCATACCGTCAAAACCTAGGGTTAACCTGTCCCAACCCGAACTGCGTTTCAACACAGGAAAGCGAGCTGAAATATATCAAACCGTCCTTCAAGATAGTAAGTAACAACCCGGTAACACTGAGGTGCCTCTACTGCGAACACGGGTTCGAACCTGAATATGTCGCTAGCGCCCACTGGCACGAGGGAAGTCCGGAAAACAAGAAGTATCACAGTGCGGCAAGCCACTGGGCCAGGGCAATAAAACCGGAAAACCTGATAGTATTCAACACAGCCAGTGAGGCCGAAGCGCATGGCTTTAAGCCCAGTAAATACGCCCAAATACCCCTCAGGCAGAATAAAGAGGATAGAAGTTGAAGCAGCTGCTTATTGAGGGCGGTCATATAATAGACCCAGGAATGGATATAGATGAAACCGGGAACCTGTTTCTCGCCGACGGTCATATCAGCCGCATCCACAAAAACAATCTGCCACCGGGCACATATGATATTCTCGATGCCAGAGGGATGATCGTGTGCCCCGGCTTCATTGACATGCACTGCCACCTCCGGCAACCGGGATTTGAAGAAAAGGAGACCATCTTCAGTGGTAGCCGGGCAGCGGTAAAAGGCGGCTTCACCACTATCTGCTGTATGCCCAACACCAACCCTCCACTGGACAACCAATCCGCCATTGATTACGTCAAAGAAATTGCGTCATCAGAAGCCGTTAACCGTGTATTGCCAATCGGTTGTGTTACCGATGGAAGACAAGGCAAAATACTGGCCGAACTGGACGAGATGGCGCATGCCGGAGTGGTGGGATTCAGCGATGACGGAAGCCCCGTAAAAGATTCCCTGATTATGCTAAAGGCACTCAACTACAGCCGCACTTCGGGATTACCAATAATTGACCACTGCGAGGATACCAGCCTCACCGGTAGTAGCCTCATGAAAGGCAGCTCACTTTTCACTGAATCCGAGCTGGCAGCAATACCCGATACTGCCGAGCAGATTATCCTTGCCCGTGATTTATTGCTGGCCAGGCTCAGCGGAGGCTGGGTTCATATCGCCCATGTCTCCAGCGAAGGATCCGTTGAGCTGATACGCTGTGCCAAAGAGAGGGGAATAAGCGTTACCGCAGAGGTAACACCACACCACCTCACGCTGACCGAAGAAATAGCAAATAGCGGCGACAGCAATGCAAGAGTGAATCCGCCGCTACGAACCAAGCGAGATAACGAAGCCCTGATAAAGGGCCTCAAGGAAAACGTTATCGATATTATCGCTACGGACCACGCTCCCCATACCGAAAACGACAAATCGGTTGCATTCTCGCAGGCACCCTGTGGCATTAGCGGGCTGGAAACTGCCCTTGGCAGCCTGCTTGGGCTGGTACACAGAGGAGCAATACCACTCAAGAGCCTTATCGCCAGCCTAACTTGTAAGCCCGGCCGTATTATCGGGAATCGGTATGGCAAACTGGGAACACTGGCCGATGGAGCTCCAGCAGATATCACCATCTTCGACCCGGACAAGAAATGGGTCGTCGATACCGCTAGCTTCTTCTCCAGAGGTAAAAATACGCCGCTTAAGAGTAAAAAGCTGAAGGGTAAAGTGATGGCAACGGTATATGGGGGCAGGGTTGTCTACATGGACAGCGCAGTCACTCTAAAGAAAACATCGATATCAGAGCAGGACAATAAATCATGAAGCGTCCACCGGCCCTGGTCATGTCAAACGAGGAAATTATACCCGGAACCCACCTTCTCTGGGTGAAGTCCACCCCCATAGCCAACATGGCCGAACCGGGGCAGTATGTGATGATACGATGCGGTGAAGGTGATGAACTACCTCTACGGCGGCCTCTGAGTATTCACCGCATAGAGGGTGATTATTGTGCTTTTTTATTTAGAAAGACAGGCAAAGGTACCGGCTGGTTATCCGAACAGCAAACAGGAAATAATATTGACATCTTCGGCCCTCTGGGCAACGGTTTTTCCATTCACCCAGCATCCCGTAACCTGTTACTGGTGGCCGGTGGCATAGGAATAGCTCCTCTCCGTTTCCTGGTTGATACCGCCCTCGGACAGGGCAAGAAGATAACCCTGCTCATGGGTGCCAGCTCTGTTACCCAGCTTCTACCCATTGAAACAACCCCCACCCATACCGCCAGTGATGAAACCCTGTCCGCAGAAATTTATATTAAGAGAAGCACCGAGGACGGCTCGGCGGAATACAGAGGGATGGTAACAGAGCTTATCGGTATCTACAACTCTGAACGCATAGACCAGGTCTTTGCCTGTGGACCTTCGGCGATGTACCGTGAGATGGTCATCAGGCGGAATGAACTGGGGCTGAGGGAAAAACCGGTCCAAGCTTCGCTAGAGATGAGGATGGGATGCGGGCTGGGTATCTGT
>JAWOBD010000083.1:0-9254 GCA_046498175.1 Dehalococcoidales bacterium
CCACAACATCAAGGCAGTAGAATGCCAGACATATACCCAACGCCGGTGGTGCGGGAATGCGGTCCACCAGAACCATCTCCCAGCCCGCTTCGTGAGCCAGAAAGGCCGCCTCAACCCCCTGCAACTTTCCTCCTACAATCAGCGCTCTCATATCAATGCCTTTTCTTCAACACGGTATCGGTCCATATAGCACTTCCTCTCCCGCTCAATCCAGGAGATATAATCCTCAAGCTCCGCTTTTTCCAATCCCAGTCCCCTCAGTACAGGGGTTACACCTGCTACAGTGCGGTAGCCCTCAGAAACATCGAGGGTGCTCTCAGCGACACCTACCATCTCCGACCTGGGCAGAATCAGGGATGTCACCACATTGGCTCCAGCATCGAGCTTACCCCTGAGCCCATGGATACCGTACACATCCAGAGATGCCGGAATAAGCCGGTCAGGGAACATCAGGCGTAAAACGGCCATTATCCTAAGTTCACGAGACCTGGCGGGAGCAGGGAAACCATACATGGGGGTGCCTTCCTGGGGAACAAAGTTCATCACCCTTATCTGATGAGCCCCCATATTCTTCATCACCTCTATCGAATCAACGACATCATCCAGGGACTCACCCACCCCACTCAGTATCCCCTCCTCAATTAACAGCCCCAACCGGGCTGCCTTGTATTTTACCCTGAGCCTGTCATGGTAGCCTTGCTTCAGGCGAAGCTGATGAAAAAGCTTTTCGTTATGGGTCTCCTGGTAACAGGCATACCATTCCGCCCCGGTTTCAAACAATTTCTCCAGAACCCTGTCGGGAACCGCTCCGGGAGAAATCATTATCGGTAAGGGAATTTGCCTCTTGATCTCCTTTATCAAATCCAGCAGCGAGTCAAAACCACCATCTCCACGATAATAGAAGGGATCTTCACCCATAGTTAAATCAAGCAGGTGCACCCCAGATTCCATCATCTCAAGAGCAGTCTCAATAACCTGACTATCCGTCTTGCGGTAACGCGGACACAAGCGGTTGGATATACGGTATTTACAGAAGGCGCAATCGTTTCGACACCAAGTGGAGAAATAGAGAAAGCCATAAATGAAAATTTTGTTGGCAAAATAACGCTCTCTCACCTCACGGGCAGCAGCATATAGCTTTGCTACTTCCTCCGGCTCGTCAAGCTCGAGCAGGTGCAGAATATCATCCCGCTCTAGAGCTGCCCCATAGAGAGCCCTATCCAGTATTTCCTCTGTTTTAATGCTATCCTTATTTACCGCCACTCTTAATACTGCCAGCCTATCATGCTAAACCGGTTAATTTCTTTATCTTGTTAAGCCCATCAACGGCACTTTCCGCATAGGCATCGGCACCAATTCTCTTGGCCCACGGCTCGTTGCAGGGGGCGCCACCGACAATGGTCTTAACCTTATCACGGATACCGGCTTCCTTCAATTCTTCCTCGAGTACTCTCTGATTCTGCATGGTTGTGGTGAGAAGAGCACTGCTGCCAACAACATCAGCGCCCACCTCCTTGGCCTTGCTGACAAAATCGGCAATAGCTACGTCCCTGCCCAGATCGTAGACCTCAAAACCGTTGGCGAGCAAGAAGGATACTACCATTGATTTGCCTATATCGTGGACATCACCTTCCACAGTCCCGATGACCACTTTCTTGGCTGCCTTCACTTCCGCTGCGGGCAAGGCATCCATACAAATCCCTGTTGCCGCTTTCATCGCCTCAGCCGCCAGCATCAACTCGGGGAGGAACAATTTACCCCGGTCAAAAAGATCACCAACCTCGGTAATCCCGGGGACAAAACCGTCGGTAATGATCGCATTGGGGTTCAACCCCGCATCAAGTGCCTTGTGCGCGACTTCTGCTGCCTTGTCGCTGTCGTAGTCAATGATTGCCTGTTTTGCCTCGGCCAGTATTGCCTCGTTTCCCATAATTTCACTCTCCTTATATTTTTGATTTTTACCTTCTCAAGCCGATGCTCTCCGCCAGCGCTGGTCAGGCCAGCCATAATACATTTTGCCGGAGGAGAGTATCCGTTCTCATATCATACAGTCTGACCTCCCATGTTTTTTTGCTCAAATATTGAGCCTGACTCCATCAAGATACATCAGGCCCCGTCCCACCCTCTGAATATTCTGAAATCCATTTTTTATCATTGCCAGCCTCTCCAGCCCAAAACCCAACCCCACCCAGGGATCAAATATGCCCCATGCTCCATCCAGCGGATGCGGCCCCATAGCCGCCGAACACAGCTCGGTACCATCACCAGCAGTGATATCAACCGTCTCGCCATATACCTCACTTGGCTCCGATACAACATTGTAGTCGCTTATCCCAGCCGCACCCATAACAGTTGCAGCCAGTTCACGTAATCGCTGGGGCCTGCTCTCCATCGGTAAACCCAGCTCAACAAGGTTCAGCATGGTAAATTCATTGAGGTGGTGATTGCCTCTGGTATCCTTACGAAAGCACGGGCCGATTTCGAAAATGCGTATCGGCTTTTCCCAGAGACGAACCAGCCTCGTCCAGAGATGATACAAACTGGGCGCAAGCATGGGACGGAGACACTTATTCCTTCCGACCCAGAAGACCTGTTCTGTAAGGTGGCTTTCCGCCGAAATAGACATCTTCTCCAGAAAATCCCTGGTTATTATTATCGGAGTAACTACCTGCACAAAACCCTCGCCAAGGAGACTATCGGCAAGGGCTCGGTCCAGGCGTTCTATCATAGGAGGGAGAGGCTGATCACGCAACTGCTGCAGGCGCTTCTTTTCCTCCTCAACCAGCCGTTTCTCTACCGCCCTGAAACTCGCATCCCGCTCCTCGACATCACGGAATACTTTGCCATTAAGATCAGTAGCACCCAATTCTCGCAAGCGCTGCTTCTGGGTTTCTGTGACTGAAACTGACATAACACCAAAAATACAATAAAAATAATAACACAGGCTAGCCAGAAATACCAGCATCTGCTAGCTATCACGGTGGACTGAGAAAAGATAAGTGGTTAAAAGATCCTCCAAGGGAATTCTAGCACAGCGCCATGATTCCGTGTCAAGGTGAACTGCTATCCAGCGCGCAATGCCAGGGATAGCGCCAGCAGCCGGTCAATACCTGCCAGGTCAGTTACAACCTCTAAAGTGGCAGAGGGGAAAAGCCCCTCCAGCGTTTCAGCAACCATCTTTGCCTGTCCCCTCCCCACCTCAAGAAGCAAAGAACCGCCGACCTCTATATAATTCTCCACAACGGAGCACAAACGGTTTATCTTTTCCAGGCCACACCGGCCGCCGTCCAGCGCGACCAGTGGCTCGAAATCCGCCAGGCCCAGCCTGACAACCTCCTGTAAGGGGATATAGGGAAGGTTTGCCACGATAATGTCGAAAGAGCCCCTTAAGGGCTCGAGCATATCACCTGCCAGAAGACGTACCCTGCCCAGGACTCCGTGGTGCTCGCAGTTGAGCCTTGCCACCCTGAGCGCGGGCAACGATATATCGGTAGCATATACCCCAGCTCCATCCAAATTCAATGCCAGGGTGATGGCAATGGCGCCGCTACCGGTGCCTATTTCAACTACCTTCTCAACCGGGCGGATCTTCGCTATCTGTAGAGCCTTCTCCACCAAAAACTCGCTTTCCGGGCGTGGTACGAGTACACTGTCATCAACGTAAAAGCTAAGGCCGTAGAATTCACGGCTACCCCTGATGTAGGCAGTCGGTTCACCGCTTATACGCCGCTCAACCATTCGCCAGAAGGTGCCCTCTTCGGATGAAGTCAGACCACGGCCGCTTTCCCGGTAAAGCTGGACGCGGTCTATTCCCAGGGTGTGCCGCAAAAGCAGCTCCGACTCCAAGCGGGCATCATCGACCTGACTCCTATCCAAAACCTTTGTGGCACTTTCGATAGCTTCAGTAACGTTCATAGCCCCTGTTTCTCCAACCTTCTTGCCTGATCATCGGCAATAAGGCTATCGATTATTTTGTCCAGATCCCCCTCCATAATCCGTGGAAGGTTGCGCAGAGTCAAGCCAATACGGTGGTCAGATACACGGTCCTGGGAAAAGTTATATGTGCGTATCTTTTCCGCCCGCCCTCCAGTGCCCACTTGAGACCGCCGCTGTTCGGTGATTTCCTCTTCCTGTTTCTGCTGTTCCATATCAAGCAGGCGGGCACGGAGCACAGCCATCGCCCTGTTCCTGTTTTGAAGCTGGGACCGCTCGTCCTGACAAATGGTTACGATACCCGTGGGCTGATGGGTAATACGAACGGCAGTAGCCACCTTATTCACGTTCTGACCGCCGGCACCTCCACTCCGGTAGAAATCTACCTTGATATCATTCGGGTTGATAGAAACCTCAACCTCAGTCGCCTCAGGCAGGACTGCCACAGTAACCGTGGAGGTATGTATCCTCCCCACCGATTCGGTAGTAGGTACCCGCTGTACGCGGTGTACACCCCTTTCATACTTTAGCCGGCTGAAAGCTCCGATGCCCTTGACCTCGAATATTATCTCCTTGAAGCCTCCCTGTTCACTTTCGTTGCTGTCTATAATATCTATTGTCCAGCCCTTGGACTGAGCATAGCGGCTGTACATTCGAAAAAGCTCGGCGACAAAAAGGGCCGCCTCATCACCACCGGTGCCCGCCCGGATTTCCATAATAACATCCCTTTTGTCGTTGGCATCACACGGCAGGAGGAGTACCTTCATTTCAGCAAGGAGTCTCTCCAGATTCGCTTCCAGGTCATCAATCTCCTTTTTGACCATCCCGGCCATTTCCTCTTCCAGATCCTCTTCAAGCATTGACCTAGTCTCTTCCAGCGTTCGTGATTTCGACTTGTACTCCCTGTACTTGGCTACCGTTTCTTCAAAACCGGCCCTCTCCTGAGCCAGTTCCTGTAACTGCTTAACGTCAGAGGCCACCTCCGGAGTGGCCATCCGCTCGGTCAACTCCTGATAGCGCCCTTCTATTTGCTCCAAACGCTCAATCATGGTTCCAACTACCTCATAGCATTATAGCATAGCCCGAATCCGTCCCTTAAGCCGGAACCAAAGCAGCCCAAATTGACGGTTACAGCCTGCTGTTGTATGATGCACTCAACCGGAGGAAATATGAATCTGCCGGCGCAATCCCGTTCGCTTTTTTTGGTTTCATGAGCAAACCCTCGCGATATCCGCTGATAGAGGAAATCAACCTGAATTCGTCGATGCTCGATGCCTTTGAAGTCTTCCAAGAAGATGAATTCTGTTTCTTTTTAGATAGCGGAATGGACCCGCACAAGCTGGGCCGCTACTCCTTCATCGGCTCAAATCCATTTCTGATAATTAAAAGCCACGGCACCGATATCACCATCACTCAAGGGAAAGAGAAGAGCAGGCTTACCGACAACCCTTTTGACACCCTCAACCGCCTGCTCGACATCTACCGGATAGAGCAGCGTTCATCCCCCATTCCTCTGGTTGGCGGTGCCGTGGGATACTTCAGCTATGACCTCTGCCACTTCATAGAGAGATTGCCCCGAACCGCTGTGGACGACCTCAAGCTGCCGGAATGTTACTTCGGTTTCTATGACCTGATACTCGCATGTGACAACCTGCAGGGCAGGGCCTACATCGTATCCACCGGTTTTCCCGAACTCCAGGAGGAGGCAAGGATAAACAGAGCCTATTCCCGCCTCCGGGAAATGAAAGAAAGGCTCATCGATACACCCGAAAATGTACCAGATAGAGATGTGGAATCGCCCTCTGCCGGCCCGGTAAAGCTCAAGGGTGGATTCACCCACACCGAATACGTCCGGGCGGTTGAGAAGGCCAGGGATTATATCATTGCCGGGGATATCTTCGAGGTCAATCTCTCACAGCGCTTCGAGACCGAGCTATCCATCACTCCGTACGAACTCTACCGGCGGCTTAGGCGCATCAACCCGGCACCATTTGCCAGCTACCTCGGATTTGAGGAATTGACCGTGGTGAGCGCTTCACCGGAGAGGTTCCTCCGCCTGAGCGGAGACCGTGCCGAAACACGTCCCATCAAGGGGACCCGGCCCAGGGGTCAAAATGCCGAGGAGGATGAGGCCCTGTCCCGGGAACTGCTCCACGGCACCAAGGAACGCGCGGAGAATATTATGATTGTCGATCTGGAAAGAAATGACCTGGGCCGCGTATGCCGCTATGGCACCGTCAGGGTAACCGAGCTGGTGATACTGGAGGTTTTCCCCACGGTATTTCACCTCACCTCTACCGTAGAAGGTAAACTCGGGGAAGGGAAAAACGGCATCGACCTCATCAAGGCTACCTTTCCTGGAGGCTCGATAACGGGAGCTCCCAAGGTGCGCTCGATGGAGATCATCGACGAGCTGGAACCGACCAGGCGCAGCGTCTATACCGGTAATATCGGCTACCTGAGCTTCAACGGTGACCTGGACCTCAACATCGTCATCCGCACCTTTCTGGTGAAAGGAAACCGGTCCTATTTCCAAGTGGGCGGGGCCGTTGTCTATGACTCCGACGCCGAGGCCGAGTATCAGGAAACTCTGGACAAGGCAAGGGCCCTGATTGATGCCCTCACCATCGGGGCAACTTGAGGTGATTTGACTCATATGGTGATAGTGATCGACAACTACGATTCATTTGTCTACAACCTAGCCCAGTATCTCGGGGAACTGGGGTGGGAACCGCTGGTCTACCGTAACGACCGGGTAACCCTGGAAGAAATAGAGAACCTGAGGCCATCGCATATTATCATCTCCCCCGGACCCGGCACCCCTCTTGATGCCGGTATATCAAACGGGGTTATCCGCCATTTCGGCGGCATCGTTCCCATCCTCGGGGTCTGCCTGGGCCACCAGTGTATCGGCTATGTCTATGGCGGCCAGTTTGCCCGTGCCCCCGTTCCTACCCACGGCAAGAGCTCTCTGGTATATCACGACGGCAAAACGGTATACCGGGGTCTGCCCAGGCCATTCGAAGCAGGCCGCTACCATTCCCTGGTAATAGCGGAAAACACCATCCCAGAAGTGCTGGATCTTACCTCGATGACCAGCGATGGTATAGTGATGGGCCTCCGGCACAGGGAATATACCGTCGAGGGAGTGCAGTTTCACCCGGAATCGATAATGACCGGTACCGGACACCGTATACTGAAGAACTTCCTCAGCTTCATAAGGCCCAGGTGGAGTATGGAGGAAGAGAATGGGTAAAGTTGTATACCTGAACGGGGAAATTATAGAGCCTGGTCGGGCAAGGGTGTCCGTTTTCGACCACGGTTTTCTCTACGGCTTCGGTCTTTTTGAGACCATGCGCGCCTATGCGGGCAGGGTATTCCGTCTGGAGGAGCATTTAAACCGGCTTGCGAAGTCCGCTGAGCTTCTGGGATTACCCGTCTACGCAAAGGAAATGGGCAATGCGGTAAGGGATACCCTCGAGGCAAACGGGCTTCGGGAAGCCCGTGTCCGCATAACCGTCTCGGCAGGCGAGGGAAAGATACCTCCCGAACCAGGGGAAAAGCGCAAGCCCACCCTGCTGGTCACGGCGGAATACTACCAGCCCCCCGCGGAGGAAACCTACCGGAAGGGTTTTCATGCCGTTACATCCACTATCCGCCGTAACAGCCAGTCCCCCCTCTCATGTTTGAAATCAGCCAACTACCTGGAAAGCCTGCTCTCCAGAGAACAGGCCAGAAGCCGGGGGGTCCAGGAAGCAATACTGCTCAACGAAAAGGGATTCCTTGCCGAGGCGAGTATGAGCAACATCTTCCTGGTAAGCGACAATACCCTGGTAACACCCGATGATTATAGCGGGATTCTGCCCGGAATTACCCGTGATACAGTGGTCGAGCTGGCGGAAGAAATGGGCATCAATGTACGCACGGAATGCGTACCGCTGGATGAGCTTTTCGGGGCAGATGAGGTCTTTTTGACCAATTCGCTGATTGAAGTAATGCCGCTTACCCGGATAGAGGAAAAAACCATCGGGGGTGGGCAGGCAGGGGATGTAACCGGACGCATAATGGCAGCATACCGAGGCCTGTTACCAAGCGGCTGAAGCAAATTCTGGTATTCCGGGCCGGCAACTATTCCCTAGAGCGTGAATTCGAGCATGCAGTTTTTTGCACCGTGACATATCTGCCTCTCCATTTTAAAACCTATCCCCTCGCCAAACTCGGCAGCCCAAACCGGATACTCGGTGTAGCATATGGCATCACCGACTGTGGCGGCGATGTTCTCCCGCCCAGACTTGATCAGAATGTTATACCAGGGGCATTCACTGACAACTATCCGGAAGCCACTTCCATTCTCTATACCTTCCGTCCTGAATTGAAATCCCTCCAAGGAAAGCCTTGTCTCCAGACATTCGCGCAGGGCTTCCATGCCCTGACCCAGCCTTCCCATATGCTTCAGCATCCGGGCCTGTATCTTGGGTAGCACCTTCCATACCTCGCGGTCAAGCTCCAGAGCCACATCAAACCCGTACCTGTCCTCAACCTTGACAAACCAGAGCCCGTCTGCGGACGTATAGCTGCGGCGGAAGTACTCTATTATCTGCTCTTTTTCCAGTTCCATGGTCGAACCTGCAATACCGTGTCCCCGGATTGCCCCTAAACGCATTCAGAAGCCCATTATACCAGCCATTTCCAGCACAGACCAAAATCGGCCTCGAAACGCCTTTGATTCCGCTTATCCCCGGTGCTAATATGATGAAATCGGGAAGGTGATTACCGGATGAGGAGTTTCGGCAGGACTGACTACATCAGGATTACCATCTTCGGCTTTGCCATGACGGCTCTCTGGAGCAGCCTGCACAGTATCATACTACCCCTGAGGATAATGGACTTTGTCCCCGAATCACAGAAAGCTACCTACCTGGGGATACTAACCTTTACCGGACTTATCCTGGCTATCGTCGTTCAGCCCATAGCCGGCCTTATGAGCGACCGCTCCGGCTCGAGATGGGGTTTACGACGGCCCTTTGTCTTTATCGGCGGCATACTGACGCTATCATTTCTGCCCGGCATAGGCCTTGCCGGTAGCCTGCCAGTTATTTTTACCATCTATTACCTCCTACAGGCCAGCGCCAATACCGCCCTGGGGCCATATCAGGCCCTGATCCCCGACCTGGTTCCACAGGGGAAAAGGGGGCGCGCATCGGGCATGAAAAACCTGCTCGATATACTGGGAGGGGTTACTTTCGTGTGGCTGACCGGTCAGCCACACGAAAGTAACCCCTCCCAGTATATCGAGCAGGTTTTTCATGCCCGATGCGCGC
>JAWOBD010000059.1:0-4700 GCA_046498175.1 Dehalococcoidales bacterium
CCCAGAGCCGCCCTCATTGGAAATCCGTCGGACGGCTACTTCGGCAAGACCATCGCCTTTACGTTCTCCAACTTCCAGGCGGACGTGACGCTCTACGACACGCCGGAGCTCGAGATCCTGCTATTTGAGCATGGTCAAGGCTTCGTCCACACTTTTACCCCGTACCGAACTGGCCAGAGGGCGCAGTTTTCGGGGTGATACACGCACATTTTTTGAAACCGCTCTTACTTCCATTACACCATACCCCTGATTATAGGGCTATCTCTTCTTCTGAGTACCTTTTTCTGCCCTGGAAACATGTCCCCGGAAGTTCCGGGTTGCCGCAAATTCACCGAGCTTATGCCCCACCATATTTTCGGTGATAAAAATCGGTACATGTCTCCGTCCGTTATGTACACCAATAGTAAGCCCAACCATTGACGGCACGATGGTGGATGAACGTGCCCATGTCTTGATTACTGCCTTCTGACCCGAGCGGACCAGAGCATCCACCTTTTTCATCAACTTTTCATCTACGGCCGGCCCTTTTTTAATAGACCTCGACATACTTGTTCACCTGTACCTGTTATTTCTTACCTCTGCGCTTTACAATCATCTTATCCGAAGCCTTCGGTTTGCGGGTCCGGTATCCCAGAGCGGGCTTACCCCAGGGCGTTTTCGGCCCAGGCATTCCTACCGGCGACCTTCCCTCACCCCCGCCATGGGGATGATCACTCGGATTCATAGCAGAACCCCTCACCTGAGGACGCCTGCCCAGCCACCGCTTACGGCCCGCCTTGCCCAGTTTAATGCCCCTGTGGTCAACATTACCAACCTGCCCGACAGTCGCCATGCAATCAGCGGGCACACGCCTTAGTTCTCCTGACGGCAGCCTGATAAGAACATGCTTTCCCTCTTTCGCCATCAACTGAGCACCGGCTCCTGCACTACGCACCAACTGTGCCCCCCTACCTTTTTTAACTTCGACATTATGTAACATTGTGCCGCTCGGCACCAATTGCATGGGCAGAGCATTACCAGGCTTGATATCGGCATCGGCGCCCGATTTAACAATATCATCCACCTTCAGCTCCATAGGGGCCAGTATGTACCGCTTCTCACCATCAAAATAATAAATCAGGGCAATATTGGCCGAGCGGTTCGGGTCATACTCAATAGCCGCCACTCTCCCCGGTACGCCGGTTTTATCGCGCATAAAATCAATAATACGCAACCTGCGTTTTGCTCCCTGACCCCTTTGCCGAACAGTCATTCTACCTTTGTTGTTACGTCCACCGCTCTTCTTGAGCGGTAAAAGCAGCGACTTTTCCGGCCTGGATTTGGTTATCTCTTCAAAAGTAGAACTGCTGGCACGCCTTCTGCCCGGTGAGGTCGGACGATATACTTTCAGTGCCACTCAATCTCCTCCTTTATCAAACACCCTCGAAAAATTGAATATTGTCGCCCTGCTGCAGGGTAACTATCGCCTTTTTCCAAGACCTTGTCAGCACCCTGCGCCGCCCGACTATTCTACTTTTACCGCTTACCGATATCATATTAACAGCAGTTACCTTAACCTTGAATGTCTTTTCCACCGCTTCCTTCACCTGCTGCTTGTTGGCCTTACCAGCCACCTCAAAAGCATATTTACCCAGTGTCTGAAGCTCAGTATTCTTTTCAGTTATCAGCGGACGGCATAATACCTGATACGGATGCACCGTTTCCTCCTTGTGATAAACGCTTGCCCCACAATCGCTCTATCTTACGCACGGCGGGTTCGGTTATCATAAGCTCTTTCTTGGAGAGTATATCCACCACATTGAGCAACTCCGCCGGTAGCGTTTTTACTCCATCCAGATTACGGGCCGATTTAACGATATTACTCTCTGGCCCATCCAATACCAGTAATACCGATGAAGGCATTTGCATCGCTTCCATAATGCGCACTATTTCCCTGGTCTTGGGCTCATCGAGGCTGAATTTTTCCAGCACCTTAACTCTACCATCTTTTGCGCGCGCCGAAAGCATACTCCGCAGGGCCATTCGACGCATCTTTTTCGGTAGCGATTGCCGGTAATCCCTCGGCTTGGGCCCGAAAGTAACGCCACCACCCCGCCGCAGAGGCGACCGTCGGCTACCAGCTCGAGCAAAACCGGTATGTTTCTGCCGGAATATTTTATGACTGGTACCCGACACTTCGCTACGCGTCCTGGCACTCGCCGTTCCCTGACGAGCATTCGCTTGCTGTCGTACCATAGCCTGATGTACAAGAGCTTCGTTATACGGCGCCGCAAACACCTCGTCACTTACATCGATGTTTCTGACTATCTCACCACTTACATTGTAGACAGGAAATTGCATGAAGCTAAACCCTTCCACCAGACTTTCTTATTAAAAGCATGCCGTTGCGTGCACCAGGCACAGCCCCTTTAACCAACAGCAGATTACTCTCCTGATCAGACTGAAAAACCTCCAGCTTACGCACAGTAACACGCCTGTTTCCCATGTGACCAGCCATTTTTTTCCCCTTCAACACTCTGCCTGGAGTAGTCATTGCCCCGATAGAGCCCGGGTGGCGCAACCGGTCTGACTGACCATGTGTCTTCGGCCCTCCAGCAAAACCATGCCTTTTTACAACACCTGCGAAACCTTTGCCCTTGGATACACCGGTAACATCAATCAGGTCACCGGCCTGAAACAGGCTGGCATCTATTTTATCGCCCACCTGAATTCCTTCAATATCATTGCTCCTGAACTCTCTAAGATATCTGAACTTACCCAGGTCTCTACTATGACCTTGCTGTGCAGAGCTTATTTTTTTCGCCTGCCCATAACCCAGTTGAAGAGCGCTATATCCCTCATTCTCCTCTGTTTTTATCTGAACCACTGTACAGGGCCCGGCCTCAATAGCTGTAACCGGCTCTACACTTCCGTTATCTCTGAATATCTGGGTCATACCCAGCTTCTTCCCAATAATACCTTTCGCCATATTATCAATAATCCTGGATAATTATTTACTACCGATTTTCTTTTTATAACCTGATATCTATATCGACCCCTGAAGGCAAACTCAGCTTGGTCAGGGCATCAATCGTTTTCGATGTCGTCTCGATAATATCAATCAGCCTTTTATGTGTCCGTATCTCAAACTGCTCCTGGGAGTCCTTATCGGTAAATGTAGAGCGAATAACACTGAATTTCTCGACACGAGTAGGCAGTGGTAAGGGACCGCTAACAACTGCCCCGGTACGCTCTACCGCTTCGACTATCTGCGAGGCAGACAGGTCAAGTATCTTATGATCGAACCCCTTCAATTTGATACGAATCTTCTGTTTGGGCATGGGAAAAACACCCCGGATATTTTATTCAGTTTTGTATTTTTTCTTCCAGCACATACCACCCCACCACATTGCAATTGAGAACTTTCATTTCAGTTATGGCTTATCTATTCCCTTCCCGATGTTCTAACCTTTTCCATCAATTCCAACGGAAGTTTTTCATAACGCTCGAAACGCATCGAATAGGTAGCCCTGCCCTGGGTTAACGACCTCAGTGTCGAGGCATAACCGAACACTTCCGCCAGTGGTATCAATGTACGTATAGTACTTACATCATTATCTGTATCTATAGATTCGATATGACCGCGCCTTGAATTGATATCGCCGATAATATCGCCCAAAAATTCCTCAGGAGAACTTACCTCCAGCTTCATAATCGGTTCAAGTAATATGGGTTTCGCTCTGTTGACGCAATTCTTCAAAGCTATCGAACCCGCCATTTTAAAGGCCATATCCGAAGAATCAACCTCATGGAAGCTGCCGTCATAGAGGGTTACCTTGATATCGGTTATCGGGTAACCCGCAAATACACCGGTCTCGATAGCCTCCTTTACTCCAGCCTCCACAGCCGATATGTAATTTTTCGGTATCACACCGTTCTTGATCTGGTCCACAAAGCTGAACCCGCTGCCGCGCTCCGCCGGTTCGACATCAAGCCAGGCATGGCCATACTGGCCACGCCCACCACTCTGCCTGATAAACCTACCCTCTGCCCTGGCCGGCACAGATATGGACTCCTTATAGGAAACCCATGGCCTCCCTACCTTGGCCCCTACCTTGAACTCGCTGAACAACCTGCCTACGACTACCTCTAGATGGAGTTCTCCCATACCCGAAATAACGGTCTGCCCCGTTTCTTCATTGTAGTTAACCTTAAAGGTCGGGTCCTCCTCGGCCAGCTTGTTCAAAGCCTCCCCGATTTTATCCTGGTCAGCCCGACTCTTGGGTTCAATGGCCACCGACACCACCGGCTCTGGAAAACGTATGGACTCAAGCAGAACCGGATGAGAGGAATCACAGAGAGTCTCTCCTGTAAATGTATCCTTGAGCCCCAGCGTGGCCACAATAGCGCCGGTATCTGCCTGAGTTATTTCTTCGCGGCGGTTGGCATGCATCAGGAGCAGCCGCCCGATACGTTCCTTCTTACCCTTCGCTGAATTAAATACCTGAACTCCAGCCTTAATACTGCCCGAGTATACCCGCAAATAGACCAGCCTTCCCATATAGGGGTCGGTAACTACCTTGAAAGCAAGCGCGGAAAAGGGAGAATCGTCTCTGGCCGGCAACGTAACCTCTTCTCCACTCTTGGCACCGATAGCCCTTACCGGCGGCATTTCCTGGGGAGAGGGCAGATAATCCACCACCGCATCGAGCAACAACTGG
>JAWOBD010000082.1:0-5667 GCA_046498175.1 Dehalococcoidales bacterium
TGTCACGGTGGAGATCAGGGGTTCGAATCCCCTCGGGGTCGCCAATCAGCCAGTCGATCAGGCTCATTGCTATCTAGCACACTGCCCCCTGTTCACCTGCACAAGTCTTGCCCTCCGTAACAAGTACTTCACCCCGGTATGCCCGCAGTAGCATCAGACATTCCATACAGTTAATATAAAACACTCCGATATTCCCGCAGAGGTTGACTCATACCCGGTTAGCCATTAATATTCCTATTAAAACACCCTATCTCTATAGGGGAGCGAAATGAAATATCACAGGATTATCCCGATACTGCTTTCGGCTGGCACCTTTCTCCTGGCAATAACAGCATTAACGCCCTCATATGCTGAGGAAGGCATCGCATTAACCCTTGAACCCGGGGAGGGCGAGACCGGAGATGAAATCGATATAGACGGCTACGGCTTCAGCGAGAACAGCCAGCTATATATCTATTTCTCCAGCAATAAACTCGATGTTGGCGATTACATCGTAGATAAAATTACAGCTTACGAGGGCGTCGGCAAAGTTAACATCGACAATAGGGGAGAATTTGTTTCCCCCCGCAGCTTCAAAATCCCAGAATTTCTCGATGACGGTGAAGAGAGCCAGGAAGTACTCAACGGTACTTACTACTTTTACGCTATCTACCGGGGTGGTGAGTATATAATTGCAAAAACTTATTTTACCGTTACCATGGGTAAAATCGAGCTGGCACCTGAAGAGGGGATTCCCGGCGCCGAGGTTACCGTTACCGGCGAGGAAATGCGTCCGAACCAGGAGATTACCGTCAGGTTCGATACATCAGAACTAGACATAATATTTGGCAATACCGGCACCGATGAGAACGGTAGCTTTCAGTGCACGGTAATCATCCCGGAGAGTACCGCCGGAGAACACACTTTAACCACCATCGATGAATCGGGGAATGAACCACAGGCAGATTTCAAGGTAGAGCCAGCGATAACGCTGAACACATCGCAACAGACAATTGACGGGGCAGTCCATATCGAGGGCAGAGGGTTTGCCTACCGCTCGGATATCACCATCAAGCTCGACAACGACCCGATTGTCACCAACCCGGTATCCCCGCACAGCAATCAAAAAGGCAACTTCTTCTGCAGCATCAAGGTTCCCTATTATTCCGAATATTTCGGTGGCGAACCGAGCATAGTCACCGCCCGTGATGAAAAAGACAACGCTGCCAAAGCCGAACTGGTCATACTTGATATACCTCCCGCGATAAGCGTTGACCCGGCTACCAGCCCTGCCTCTCCCGGATATGTGGGGATGCAGCTCGATGTCTCCGGAACACACTTCCTGCCCGAGAGAGTTGTAACCGTCACCTACAACGATAACAGCAATTCCGTCACCGGAATGACGGACGCTAACGGCCTATTCACAATAGATTTAACGGTTCCACCCAGCATTGCCGGTGACCACACTATTACGGCAACCGATGGCAAGAACAGCGCAAGCTCGATTTTCGTTATGGAGTCAAAACCCCCACAGATGCCGGTGCCACTGGAGCCCGCCGCAACGAATTACGCGGATCCCAGAGCCCGCTTCGACTGGCAGGATGTTACCGACCCCAGCGGAGTTAGTTATTCCCTCCAGATAAGCGCCGATAGAGATTTCAGCACCCTGGTTTTGGAGAAGAAGGGCCTCACAGATTCGGAGTACACACTTAGTAAGGAAGAGGAGCTACCAAGATATAGCGTGGATGTAGATACTCCCGCAGAAACGGAATCAAATCAGGATAATTCCACCGAGGAGAATCACACCTCTGTCGAGCCTCGTGATGGCTCGATTGCCTATTACTGGAGGGTAAAGGCGGTCGATGGCGCCTTCAATGAAAGCGACTGGTCCGTCCCCCGTTCTTTCTACATAGCTTCCCGTTCGGTGCTGTTCTCCGGAGAGACCAGCTATATCTGGATAGCTGTCGTGGCTGCAATAGGTTTTCTCATCTACCGCATGCAGAAAAATAAATCGACGTAATCGTTACGAAGTATAGTGGTAATGCAGACCCAATCCCTGACCAACAGTTTCATTTAGATTATATTCTGCTCAGGGTCTGCTTTTTCAGCACGACCTGTCTGTTTTCGCCCTGAGTTGCCGCTTCAGCTACGACCGGCATTTCCTTCATCGCATCCACCATTGAGAACCGCCTTCGCAAGCGATGTTAATTAAATCCGGGCAACTATCTAAATCGCCGCCTTACTGGTTGTTTTCATACTATCGCGGGAGGGCCTGCTATCCACACTCCCCCCCTTTGGGTGATTGTGCTCGGTATACCGATAAGATAGTATTGGGAGAGGTAAGGTTAGGATAGTTTAAGAGAGGAGAGAGAAGGAGAGATGGCAAGTAATAACATTGAAAATATGCTGACAACCAGTGATGTAGCACAACTCCTCAATGTACATATCAACACGGTGAGGCGCTGGAGCAACCAGGGCATCCTGAAAAATTACCGCATCGGATCCCGGGGAGACCGGCGTTTCAGCAAAAAGGACCTTGAGGAGTTTCTCGTAGAGAAGTCGGTGTAAAAATATTCGGCTGATTAAGAATAGAGCGTGTATATCATAAAAGTATAATATTGCATAATGTGTTAGTTAGTATACATAATAGTAGAGGTGGTAAAATATCAGGTAGCAGGGCAGAAAACCTGGCATTGGAGGAATTTTGGTGAACAAGATAGTAATAATGATAATAGATGAACAGTCCTTTTTCCGGGCAGGGGTCCGCCAGGTATTATCCGGTGAGGCTGATTTCGAGATACTGGACTGTGACCCGGCGCAGGACCCCTTCAGGATAATCGAGAACAGTTCGCCCAATATCGTTCTGCTGGGTTCGGACCTCGGTGCTCACAGCGGCCTCGAGCTCAGCCGCAGAATAGCGAGGTACTACCCCAACACCAAGGTTATTATGCTCAGCCCCAACCCCAACGACGAGGAGCTCTTCGAGGTCATCAAGACTGCAGCCGTGGCCTGCCTGAGCAAGAGCGTAGATACCAAAGAACTGGTAAGCACCATCAGGAGAGCCGGCGGCGGAGAGTACCCGATAAACGAAAGCGTGATGACCCGGCCGCGAATTGCCGGGCGGTTACTGGAGCATTTTCAAAACAACGCGCCGGTAGAGAAGACTATAAAGGATGTCACTGGCCCGCTTACCAACCGTGAAACCCAGATTATACAGTATATTGCCGAGGGCAATACCAACAAGGAAATCGGCCTGGCCCTGGGTATAAGCGAGCAGACCATCAAAAGCCATGTCAGCGCCATCCTGCGCAAGCTGAACGCCTATGACCGGGCACATGCCGTTGCCCTGGCCATACGGAGCAGCTGGATATCTGCAGATGGAAACGGCAAGGAGCCAAGGTGACTAAAGGGATGGTTATAAGGACAAAGTACCGGCTTACCTTCCGATAATGCCGGCAGTCAGGTTCGAAAATGGACGATAAAAATAGAGAAAAATCACAGCGCACCTACACCGCAGATTATACATGGCCGGAGGACAATCCGCCAGAGAATAACGCTGGGAATACAGAAAAAGAGAACGGAGTGCCCACGGATAAGAAGCAGTCTCAGCGAAAGGTCGACTCCCATTCCATGAGGCAGTCCATATCGCCCGAAGTTCTGCAATATATCCCGGAGGTGATAGCCAGGCGTTACAATGCCATACCACTCAGTATATCGGGCAATACCCTGAAAGTAGCGATGGCAGACCCGACCGATATCTTCGCCCTGGAAGCTTTCACGGCAAACAGCAAGAAAAGAATCAAGCCGGTAGCCGCCGATGCCAGGGAAATCCGCAACGCCATCGACTTCAACTACAAGGGCTACGGCGATATCGAGAAACATATTTCCAATATTTCCGTTCCCAGTGATACCCTCGATGAAAACCTCGCGGCCGATATTGCCGTCGACGCCCCTCTGGCACAGGCACTCAACCTCATCATCGAGGAAGCGGTCCGCTCCCCCTCTTCCGATATCCACATCGAGCCGCAGGAAGACCGTGTGAGGGTGCGCTACCGTATCGACGGCACGCTCAACGATATGATGTCTCTTCCCCTCAGCATCCACCGGGCTATTATATCCCGGATAAAGATACTGGCCGATATGAACATCGCCGACCACCACCACGCCCAGGACGGCCAGTTTTCCACCAATGCCAAGGGGAGAGCTATTGACATACGTGTTGCCACCACGCCAACCGTGGTCGGCGAGATGGCGGTACTGCGTTTGCTGGACAAATCTCAAGCCACCCTGGGTCTATCCGAACTTGGCTTACTGCCAGATAGCCTGGAGAAGTACGAGAAACTGCTCAAGGTACCATACGGAATGATTCTGGTCAGCGGACCCACGGGTGCCGGCAAGACCACCACTATGTACGCCTCCATCAACTCGCTGGACACGATGGGCAGAAATATTATCACCATCGAAGACCCTGCGGAGTACCGCTTTCGCGACATCAACCAGATCCAGATAAACCCGCAGGCCGGTATCACCTTCGCCAAGGGGCTGCGCTCGATACTCCGCCTCGACCCGGATATCATAATGGTGGGTGAGATTCGTGATGCCGAGACCACCAGTATCGCCGTTCAGTCGGCCCTGACCGGCCACCTGATGCTTTCCTCCATCCACGCCAGCGACTCTGCAAGCGTACTCACCCGGCTCATCGACCTGAAAGTGGAACCATTCCTGATCGCTTCATCGGTTATCGGCGTTGTCGCCCAGAGAATGGTAAGGCGTATCTGCCCCGATTGCGCGCACACCATCGAAGCCCCGATGATAGAGCAAATGGCCTATCAGAGCGAGACAGGAGAAGAGAGGAAGGAATTCCTCTACGGTACCGGCTGTTCCGCCTGCTCCTATACCGGTTACCTGGGCCGTATCGGTATTTTTGAAATACTGCTGGTAAGCGACAATATCAGGGCGCTTCTCATCAAACAGGCGTCGAGCAGCGAAATACGGGCCAGTGCCCTGAACGAGGGAATGGCATCGATGATAAACGACGGAATGAGGAAGGTGAAGATGGGGATTACCACACCATCCGAGGTGCTGAGGAGTGCCTACTCACCCGACCTGAAGTTTTAACGAGGTTATGAGATGAATTTTTCCTACGTAGCCTATACCAAGGACAAGAGACTGATCAAAGGAAAACTCCAGGCCAGCAGCGAAAACGCCGCCTCCAATATGCTCAGCTACGGCGGCTACCAGGTGCTGTCTCTTAAAGAGGAGGTGCCATTTTTCGACAGTGAGCAGATGTTCTCCCGCTTCAACCGTATCAAGCCGATGGAGCTGGTGATGTTCTCCCGTCAGCTGGCGCTGCTTCTGGACTCAGGCACCGATATCGTCACCTCACTGGAGCTATTACAGAGCCAGGTAACCAATCATAATATGAAGAAGATCATCGGACAGGTCGTTAACGACATCCGTGGCGGCAGCTCGCTTCAATGTCTCCAACGTCCATCCCCACGATGTGGGCACTCTTTTAAGCGAGCATGGAATAGCGGTTCGTGCCGGACTGCACTGCGCCCAGCCCTACGTGGAAACGCTTGGAGCTCGCGGGACCGTCAGAGCCTCTCTAGGCATGTATACGACCATAGAAGAGATAGAGGCCTTAAGAGAGGGATTGAAAGAGGTCTCCACGGTTTTCCCGCAGAC
>JAWOBD010000036.1:0-6697 GCA_046498175.1 Dehalococcoidales bacterium
TCCATAAGCTCCGGTTCGCAACTGGGTTCTACCCAGTTTGTCTTTCTCAAGCTATTTACCACATCGTGACAGGGCTCACAGTCATTCCTTTATTTCATCTCGGCATTCCTTTTACCGGTAATAGGTATAGCCTTCGGTTTTGATGCCATCAATAGCGAAAAGAACAACGGTACCATGAGCCGGCTCCTCTCCCAGCCCATACACCGCGATACCGTTTTTAACGGGAAGTTTCTGGCCGGGGTCATCACCATTGCCATAATGCTGACCAGCATAATTCTATTGATTTCCGGCCTGGGCCTACGCACAATTGGAGTCCCACCCAGTTCGGAGGAAGCCTTCCGGCTGTTTTTGTTCATTGTGCTGGGTACCCTTTATGGTGCTTTCTGGTTGGGACTAGCCATGCTTTTTTCAACGTTCCTCAACCGGGTTTCCACCTCAGCGTTGGCTACAATAGCCGTCTGGATATTTTTCCTGGTCTTCATGCTTATGATTTCCACCTTTATCGCCAACACAATGGTGCCGATAAACCAGAATTCGGCAACCCAGGAAATATTCCGCCATATAGGAGTTCAAATCACAGCATCAAGGGCATCGCCGATTTTCCTTTTTCAAGAAGCTACCACGGTGATACTCGCTCCAGGGGCCCGGACAGCTTCCGAAATTCTACAGATCCAGCAGGGAGCCGGATCCAGCTTTATCTCGAGCACCCTACCACTCGGCCAGAGCCTGTTAACCATATGGCCTCACCTGGTAAGCTTCGTCGCCATCACCGCAATGCTCTTTACCATTTCGTACTACCGATTCACCCGGGAAGAGATCAGGTCCACCTAACACAGGAAGACGGCTCTCCAAATCTCGTATGTCCCCTCTTCCAGTAACAAAAAACAAGAAGGCTACAGGTAAATATTACCTGTAGCCTTGCTCTGGACTCGAGTAAAACTCAAGCTAATGCATTACCCGTTTAGCGTCGATTATAGTTGCTTTCACGCGAGTAGCTTTGAGAACTTCCACCAGTTATCTTCTCCGAGGGTGTTACTGCCTGGCGCCGACGGCTGAAAAGGGGACGGCGCAGAAATGATGGCACATCCATCTCTTCTTCGCTACCGCTACTCTTCAGGCCCTTGAGCAACTGCGTCATCTCATCCTCATCCTCCCCACTATTGGCCATCCCAGTCTTCGAAGCAAAGCCGGTAGCAACCAGCGTAATCCTGACTTCGTCATTCATAGCAGGGTCATTGGCCACACCAAAAATAATGTTGGCCTCAGGGTCCACCGCTTCCTTTATTGCCGCTGCCGCCTCGTTCACCTCAAAAAGTGTCAGGTTGGTACCGCCGACAATATTGAACAAAACCCCTTTTGACCCATCTACCGAGACATCCAGCAACGGGCTTGAAAGGGCCTCTCTGGCAGCCTCGACCGCCCTGTTTTTACCAGATGCAACGCCTATTGACATCCAGGCAGGACCAGCGTCCTTCATTATCGCCTTCACATCGGCAAAATCCAGATTTATCATTCCGGGTACAGTAATAACTTCGGATATGGCCTGCACACCATGTCGCAGTACATCATCAGCCAGCTTGAAGGCATTATCCACACCGGTTTTCTGGTCACAAAGACTGAGCAGGCGGTCATTGGGAATAATAATGAGGGTATCAACCTTATCCAGAAGGTTGCGAATACCCTGGTCTGCTACCTGACAGCGATGGTTACCCTCAAACATAAATGGCTTGGTAACCACGGCAATGGTAAGAGCACCGCTCTGCTTGGCTATCTGAGCTACAACCGGGGCAGCACCAGTACCAGTTCCTCCACCCATACCGCAGGTAATAAATACCATGTCAGCACCGGATACTATTTCCTTGATTTCATCCTGGTTCTCTTCCGCTGCCTTATGGCCAAAATCATGGTCTCCCCCCACTCCCAGACCCTTGGTAGCCTTCTCCCCGAGCTGAACTCGCACCGGCGCTTCGGCAATGGCGAGGGCCTGAGCATCCGTATTCATAACGATAAACTCTACACCACGGATTTCTTCCTGCACCATACGGGTTATAGCATTACAGCCGCCACCACCCAGGCCAATGACCTTAATTTTAGCCGGGTTAGCAACAAAACTCGTTTTTGCCATCTCCTCCTCCTTTCAAACAAATAATTTATTAATGCTTATACTCAAGCAAACAGCCTCTTGATACGAGAGACAAACCTGCGGAAAGGCCCCTGCTTTTTCCATATCTGCCGGCCCTCATGTCTTTCTCCCCACAGCAATAAACCAACACTGGTGGCATGAGCCGGGTCACGAAGGACATCGGTAATACCGGTCATTCCGGTCGGCACACCAACCCTTACCGGAAGCTTAAGTACATCACGTCCTAATACCTCAATTCCTGATAGATTGGAGCTGCCGCCGGTTAGAACCAAACCGGCAGGCACCAGCGACTCATAGTCGGAGCGCGGCATCTCAAGAAGAATTAGCCGCATAATCTCCTCAACCCGGGCCCGTACAATATCGCAGAGGTCCTGGTAGGAAACACCGTGGCCGTCGGCCGATATGGCGCTGTTGCTCTCCGACTTTGACTCATATACCGGCATGACGCTGCCGTAGCGCTTCTTCATTTCCTCGGCAACGTCGAAAGGCAACCCCAGTCCAATAGCAACATCCCGGGTTAACTGGTAACCGGCCACCGGAAGGATAGCGGTATGCCAGATACTGCCATCCTTGAAAACGGCAATATCAGTAGTACCTCCACCGATATCAGCCAGAATAACACCTACCTGCTTCTCATCTTCGGTCAGAATAGCCTCGCTGCTGGCCAGTGGCTCCAGGATCATGTCCTCTATATCTATCTGAATACCCCGAATACACTTTACCAAGTTCTGAACCGAGGTTACCGCAGCCGTAATAATATGCGTCTCCACATCAAGCCTGAAGCCATGCATTCCGACCGGGTTCTTGATGCCAACCTGACCGTCAACCGAATAGTCACGCGGAATTACATGGAGCAGACGCCTCTCACTGGGCACCTTGATATTCTGGGACTGGGAGAGTACCCGTTTCAGGTCGTCACGGCGCACCAGGCGGTCGTTGCGTGTAATTGCCACCACACCCCGGTTATTAACCGAACTTACATGCCTGCCCGTTACACCGATATAGGCTGATTCGACCTTGTAACCGCTCGATTGTTCTGCCAATCTAACCGAGTCACGAATTGATTCCCTGGCCTCATTGATATTTACCACCAGACCCTTATGCAATCCCTTTGAAGGAGTGATACCGACACCGACAACCCTTATACCACCACCTTCTCCCACCTCCGAGATTATGGTACATACCTTGGTGGTTCCAACATCAATCGAGGTTAACGTAGACCGCTTTTTCATCTTTCACCTCCCTGTTTTGACTGTTTTGTATTTCGAATACCGTCTCTTTTTTCACATTTTCCATACCCCCCTCAACACAACAGTAATATACCCGGTTTTATTAGGACGCAAGATAAATCGTGCGCAGTTTTTCCATCAGCGCCGGCCTTCTCCAGCCGTTATGTTCTCCCTCCACCAGCGCAGATAACCGCTCCACAACCTCGTAGTATCCACCACTGGAGGCAATAGACTGAGCAGCCCTCAACCTGGCACTACGGCTACGTGGATTATGCCTGATCTCATCGTCTGAAGGCCTGATTACCCTCTTGTTCAGCATCCGCAGTGAGGCGGTATGCCCACAAACACATACCGGTACCTCGGGACCACAAATGCAACCCTTCGCTTCCCGCTGCATAAATTGCTTGACAATGCGGTCTTCAAGGGAATGATAGCTGATAACCACCAGGCGCCCACCGTATCCCAGGATTTCAACAGCCTGCTTCAAGGCCGAGTCAAGAATTTCCAACTCGTGGTTGACCGCAATACGAAGTGCCTGAAAAGTTCTGGTAGCGGGGTGTATTTTACCCTTTCTGCCACCAACAGCCCTCTCCACTGTGCGGGCAAGCTCCATGGTGGTCTTTATAGGACGCTCGCTGACAATTCGGCGGGCAATACGCTGATAATAATTTTCTTCACCATAGACCCTGATTATGCGGGCAATTTCCGATTCGGAATAATGGTTTACAATATCCTCAACACTGGTATCCTGCTGGGGGCTGAAACGCATATCCAGCGGTGCATCGTACTGGAAACTGAAACCCCGCCCGCTATCACTCAGTTGAAGTGACGATACGCCGAGATCAAACAATATACCATGCACGGGCTGGAAATCGTAGTTCAGGCATACTGGCTGTAGTCTGGCGAAGTTGTCATTGACAAGCAGAACTGACTCCTGATATGCTTTGAGCCTTTCACCGGCGACTTTTATCGCTTCGGGATCAGCATCAATCCCCAGAAGCTGTCCACCAGGAGCGCTGCGCTCCAGTATCGCGGCAGCATGACCACCACCACCTATGGTACAATCAATGTAACGCCCACCCGGTTGCACTGCCAGAGCGTCAAGAGCCTCATCCAACAGGACCGGAGTATGGATAGCCACCGACCCATCAAAATTCAACAGCTTTTCTCCAGGCTTTCTATTATTTGCCAGGCCTGCTCCTGGCTGGCAGCCTTCTCTTCGTCCCAGCGCTCTTTATTCCACAGCTCGAAATACGTGTTGGCTCCGGTGATTACAGCTCTATCCGTAATGGCAGCATATTCTCTGAGCTGCTGTGGCAGGGCCACCCTGCTCTGTCCATCTAGACTTAGGCTGAAGGCAGTGGCAAAGATAGCCCGGTTAAGTTTTCGCAGTTTACTGGATGTAATGGTTCCTGTGGTAAGGGTATCGGCAAGCTTTTTCCACTCCCGTACCGGATATGCGGTGATGCACTTTTCCACACCAGGGGTCAGTACCAACCCATCCTTCAGTTCGGCACGGAACTTGGGCGGAACCGGTATTCTGCCCTTCTCATCAATCCGGTACTCAAACTCTCCGAAAAACATTTTCCCCTAATTCCCCATATCCTACCACAATTTACCATTATATAACACAGGTAAACACCGTTGTCAATACCCCTTTCGGCGAATTTTTGGAAACGAGCGGTTTTCATTGTGCACTGCGAATGTGATAGAATTAGGTGCCTTTGGTTGTGAAATGCTGAATACAGTCGTTATTACGGTTAGCGACAAGAGCTGGCAAGGGCTACGGGAAGACCGGAGCAGCCAGGCAATAAGAGATGTCCTGACACCGCTGGAGTACAATATCGTTGGCTACGATGTAGTTCCTGACGAAAAAGAGAAAATTGCCGGCAGGATTGCCATATGGGCAGATAAGGGAAATATAGACCTTATTTTGACCAGCGGAGGAACCGGTTTGGCGA
This sequence comes from Dehalococcoidales bacterium, assembly GCA_046498175.1. GTDB lineage: Bacteria > Chloroflexota > Dehalococcoidia > Dehalococcoidales > UBA5760 > UBA5760. Next base: position 5,334 of record JAWOBD010000036.1, read on the forward strand.
AACGCGATGTAACACCGGAAGCCACCCTTTCGATACTGGATAGGACCGTCCCCGGTATAGGGGAGATAATGCGGGCCGAGACGTTCAAGATAACGAGGTCAGCAGTATTGAGCAGAAGCGTGGCAGGTATAAGAGGAAACTGTCTCATCGTAAACCTGCCAGGTAGTCCCGGAGCGGTCAGGGAGTGCCTCGAAGTAATAATGCCCGTCATTCCCCATGCTTTAGAGATAATCCGGGGTGAAGTGACAGAGCATAACACACAGAACAGCGAGGCGTAATATAGTGCGGATCGATATCCTGACCCTGTTCCCCGGAATGTTCAAGGGACCATTCAGCGAGAGCATCCTCCAGAGAGCACTGGAAAGGAGAATGGTTTCCATAGATATCCACAACATAAGAGACTATACCTATGACAGACATCATACAGTCGATGACTATGCATACGGCAGCGGTGTTGGGATGGTAATGAAGGCCGACCCCATCTTTCAGGCAGTAGAGTCAATAAAGGCCAGATCAGCCCCGGTTGAGGATGCTAATAAGGGAGTATCGGTTATTCTGCTTACCCCGCAGGGACGTCTTTTCTGCCAGAAAACAGCCGAGGAGCTATCTGAATACGACCACTTAATCCTCATCTGCGGACGTTACGAGGGCGTTGACGAGAGGGTGCGAGAAAACCTGGTTACCGACGAAATAAGCATCGGTGATTACGTGCTCAGCGGCGGCGAACTGCCCGCGATGGTAGTGGCAGATGCGGTAGTCAGGCTTATACCAGGAGTAGTAGGCTCGGAGGAATCGGTGCATAACGACTCTCACTCTTCCGGACTGCTGGAATATCCCCAGTACACACGGCCGGAGGTGTACCGTGGCTGGACGGTACCAGAGGTACTTTTATCGGGTAACCATGCCGAAATCGCCCGCTGGCAGCGGCAGCAAGCGATTCTCCGCACGCTGAAACGGCGACCGGAATTGATCGACAGAGCCAGCCTTACGGAGGAGGACAGGAACCTCATGGAAAGACTAGACTGAAGCTTTTCAAATAATACATTTATGTCAAATCAAAAACAGAAGAGGTCTTGAAAAATGAATATTTCTCAACTGGTAGAGGTTAAAACAAATCCCAATATTCCCAAACTAACCCCTGGAGATACGGTAAAGGTCAGCGTTAAGGTTATCGAAGGAGATAAGGAGCGTATCCAGGTCTTCCGTGGCGTTGTAATCCGAATCCGCAACGGGGTCGACGGTGGTAATTTCACGGTAAGGAGAGTTAGCCAGGGAATAGGAGTCGAACGAACCTTTCTTGCTCGATCTGCGAGGGGTTTCCGCCCCAGATCCAGTGGTCGTCGGCCAGGTTGGGATAGCCGCGC
>JAWOBD010000037.1:0-9683 GCA_046498175.1 Dehalococcoidales bacterium
CTGTTCGGCTTCGCCCTCTTTGTCACCGCACTACATTACAATTTCTCCATTATTTCCGGGGCACTCACCCTGGTCTGCCTCCTCTTGCCCACCCTCATCCGCACCACCGAAGAAGCGGTGCGCACCGTGCCGCGCTCCTACCGGGAGGCCTCACTGGCAATGGGAGCCAGCAAGTGGCAAACCATACGCCATGTGGTTCTGCCCGCTGCCATGCCCGGTATAATTACCGGAGTTATACTGTGCGCCGGGAGAATCGTCGAGGAAACGGCCTGTCTCTACGTAACCATGGGCGGCAGCGCCGCCATGCCCCGGTCGCTTTTCTCGGGAGGCAGGACCCTGTCACTGCACCTGTTCTACCTGGCCATGGAAACCAGAGCCTTCGAAAAGGCAATGGCTACGGGGGCGGTGCTGCTGATTATCATTATCTCAGTCAACGCCATCACCAACTGGCTATCGCAGCGCTACCAGACCAAGATGAGAGGAGGCTGATGAATTGGATCTAAAAATGCAAACCCGCCACCTGGACTTCTACTACGGCGATAAGAAGGTGCTGAAAGATGTATCGCTGGATATGAAGGCACGCCAGATTACGGCACTGATAGGACCATCCGGCTGCGGCAAATCAACCCTGCTAAGAGCCCTTAACCGGATGAACGATATCATACCCAACATCAGAATCCAGGGAGAAATATTGCTGGACGGCTACGACATCTACGGGCCAACGGTAGACGTGGTCGAAATACGCAAGAAGGTGGGCATGGTATTCCAGCAGCCCAACCCCTTCCCCAAAACCATCTACGAAAACATCGCCTTCGGGCCCAAAATGATAGGGCACAAGGACAAGGTCTATCTTACCGAGGTCGTCGAGAAGAGCCTCCGCGCTGCCGCCATATGGGACGAGGTCAAGGATGACCTCGAGAAATCGGCGCTCGCCCTCTCCGGCGGGCAGCAGCAGCGCCTCTGTATCGCAAGGGCACTGGCCATAGAACCCGAGGTCATCCTTATGGATGAGCCATGTTCGGCACTCGACCCGGTATCGACACTCAAAATAGAGGACCTTATGCAGGAGCTAAAAAAGGAGTATACTATTGTCATAGTGACACACAACATGCAACAGGCAGCACGTGTATCCAGCTGGGCAGGGTTTATGCTGATAGGCGATCTTATCGAATACGCCGAAACCAGCGAGATTTTCAGCCGGCCCAGGGACAAGAGAACCGAGGATTATATCACCGGCAGGTTTGGCTAAAGGCCGCAAGGAGGGATTTATGGATATCAGGACGGCATTTCACCGGAGGCTGAAAGAAATCCAGAACGATGTTCTGGCTATGGAGAGCATGGTCGAAAAGGCGCTTGACCGCTCCATAGAAGCCCTCAAGAACAGGGACCTCAAGCTGGCCGAGCAGGTTATAAACAACGATAAAATGATAAACCAACAGCGTTACCTGATTGAAGAGGATTGTGTCGAGCTGATTGCCACCCAGCAGCCCATGGCCAGCGACCTGAGAACCATTGTCTCGGTTCTGAGCATCGTATCCGAACTGGAAAGAATCGGGGACCATGCCGAGGGTATCGCCAAGATAGTTAAAATGGTCGGTGACGAGCCGCCCGTAAAGCCACTTATTGACATCCCCCGAATGGGAGAAAAGACAAGAGACATGCTGAGAAGGAGCCTGGACGCCTTTGTGAACCGGGATGCCTGCGCCGCCCGACAAATTGTCACCGAGGATGACGAGGTCGACGACCTCTATGACCAGGTCTTCCGCGAACTGCTCACCTTCATGATAGAAGACCCCAAGACCATCACGCGCGCTACCCGTATCATCTGGGTTGCCCACAATCTGGAGCGCAGCGCCGACCGGGTAACCAACATCTGCGAGAGGGTTGTCTTCACCGTCACTGGCAAGATGGAGGAAATCGGGGCATCAAAATACTGATTTTGGCCTCTCTTCAAGCCTTGTGCACCGCTCAAGGCCGTAATCCCGGAAGAGTTATCTGAATCCCTCCCAGTTTTTGCCATGCACTTAGCCCGAAATCAGCCTCTCCTTTATACAGCAACCGGGGTTTGCCCCCTCCGATATCGGCACCACTTCCACACCGGATATAATGTATTGACGGGCCAGGAATTGGTGTTAAAATAGGGCAACTCTACCATCAGGGGGAGGTTAAGCCATATGGAAGCAATATACGACAAGGGGCAACACGTGAGCATTATCAGTGTGAAAGACAAGCATGGAAATAAAAAGTATCCCCATAATGAAAAATATGTTGGCCAGGGAGGTGTGGTCCTGGACTCGTTTTATCTGGGTGCTTTTCACGTCCTTTACTACAAAGACCACTTACCGGAGGACGCATTCATTTACAAGGTACGCCTTGACGAGGGCAATACCGTGGTGACGGTAGCAGAAGAAGAGCTCAAGCCAGCAGAATGATTTTCTACGCTATGAAGCCGCCTGCCTGCGGAGTAAAACTGTCAGAATCACTGTATCCTGAGAAACAGACAGGCTGTGGGAATTGACTTCCCAGCCCTCGGCAATAACCTCGGGAAGATGCTCAACGACCTCCTCAAGTTTACCGGCGAGCGACTCTTTGGCACTTTCCTCGGCGTAGTCCGGTTTTACTGAACCTGCCGTGGGATTGAGGTACTCCACCAGCATACGATACCGATACGGGTGATTGCTCATAATATTCTCCTTATTTTCCCAAAATCTCGGTTTTCCCCCGCCATATATCTACCCCTCACTACTCGCATCACGGTATAGCACACGCCGGTCACCGATACGGCGGGTTATCCTTGCCCCATCCATATATTCCAGAAGTGCAATAGCATATTTCCGGCTGGTCTGAAACAGGTCTCTGACTTCCGCCACCGTGATACTACCTTTACTTTGAAGATATGAGGTAATCCGGGCTACCATCTCGTTATAGGCCTGAAGAGAGAAAACCACCCCCTCACTCACCCTCATCACCTGCTTTCGAGCCACCAGCAGATTGAGCAGGTCCATTTCCGGGATAGCATCACCAGGCGGCGCGAAGGGATTCTCTTCAAGTGCCCCGATAAACCTGTCCACCTTAATTTGCTGCTCCCCGGTTAGCCTGACCCGATGGCCCGGCAAACGTATAAAACCGCCTTCCTCAACTATGGCACCGGAATCTATTAGTTTACCAACCACCAGGGAATTGTGTGCTCCCATTCTCAACCGGCTGCCCAGTTCGGCCCTCGGCATGCCAGGACGTACGGGTAACTTGCGATGGTATTCCTCCAAAAGAGCGGTTACCCAACCCTCGATCCTCGCCCACCCGGCCAGACTGAAAAGCATTTTTTTCTTTCCGGCACCAATCCCGGACAGCTTACCCTTCTCGATGAGATTTTCCACTATCGGTACCAACCCCGTAACGTTAATACTACTCTCCCTGGATAGCGCAGTTAAATCCATCGATCCGTGCTTTTCCAGGGCTGCCAAAACCAGTTCCTCGGCAGTCCCGTACCCCTTCTGTTCCAGATTCCGGATAATATCCGGTTGCCGCCTCCGGTAACGTCTGGTATGGACCTCCATTATTTCGCCCCCCCCCAGTGTCGCCTGGGGTGAACGGATTATAAACCGGTCACCCTTTACCACCGCCAACGGTTTGCTCAGCAAAAGCTGGGCCCAGACATCCTCACCGGGCTTGATATCATCCTTCTCCAGAATCCTTACTTTAGCTGTAGCGCGAGCAGAGCCGGTATAGAAATTTACCGTAGTATTATGTGAAAGGGGCCTTAAAGCCTGCTCAAGCAATGATAGCCGCACCGATATCATCGTGGTAGCCGAAAGCCAACCCGGTACGGTAAGTACATTGCCGCGGTATACATCCTCCGGCGAAATACCAGCCAGATTCACCCCGACCCTGGTTCCTGGAGTCGCTGTGCCGATGGACGACCGGTGGGTCTGCATCCCCCTTATCCGTGATCTGAGACCGGAGGGAACAATTTCCACCTCCCGACCGGTAGCGAGTGAACCATCAAGCAGAGTTCCAGTAACCACGGTACCCGAACCCGGCAGTATAAAAGCACGGTCTACAGGAAGCCGGGGGAAACCCGAATCCGACCGGGGGGGAACAGTACCAAGTAACATCTCGATAGTCGAAACCAGCTCCGGTAACCCTTCTCCCCCCAGAGCTGAAACAGCGACCACCGGAGAACCGGCCAGAGAGGTAGGGGCAATTATTGCCTTCACCTCTTCACTCAAGATGTCAAGCCTCACATCATCGACCAGGTCTTTCTTGGTTAGTACAACCACGCCCTTCGCTATACCCATTATATCCAGGATAGCCAGATGCTCCCTGGTCTGCGGCATCACCCCCTCACGGGCATCAACCACGAGAAGAGCCAGGTCTATACCACCAACGCCGGCCAGCATATTTCTGATCAATCTTTCGTGTCCGGGGACATCAACAATTCCGACCTCCCCACCACCGGGAAGTTTCATCCAGGCAAATCCCAAATCAATGGTCATCCCCCGTTCTTTCTCCTCACGAAGCCGGTCCGGTTCAATACCGGTCAGGGCCCGAATCAGTACCGATTTACCGTGGTCTATATGCCCTGCGGTACCCAGTACGAACATCAGTACTCCTCTTCGAAAGGGATAATATCCTCATTCAATAAATTTTCCGGCCGCGCCATCAAGCGCCTCCAGCACAATTTTATCGTCTTCAGGAAGCACCGTACGCGGGTCGAGCAACAGATCGTTACCGCTGACCCTTCCGATAACAGGTAGCTCCCGCTCACGCAGATACCGGCCCAAAGCCCGGGCAATATCGCCACCCCGCTTCCCCTTCCTACCCCCGATAGCAACCAGACTGGTAGTCAGAGTCCCTCCGGGAAGGCTGCCACCACCTACCATCGTCTCTCCACCGACCACCCTGGCCAGCCCCTTCACAGTGTCGGCCCAGAGTTCGGACCGCCGCTCTATATCATCCAGAGGACAGGCAATCATACGCCATACCGGAACCTTTTCTTCAGCCTCACCCTTCAGATAATGGCCAAGGGTTACCATCAGTCCGGCCAGGCTTGACTTGTCAATTCGTAACGCCCTTGCCAGAGGGTGTTTCTTCATTCTATCTACCAGATCCCTCCTGCCCACAATAACCCCTCCCTGAGGACCCCCCAAGAGCTTATCTGCGGAGAAAAAAACCAGACTGGCACCGGCACTGATGCTCCACTGTACCGTTGGTTCCGGTTCAAGCCCAAAACGGGCAGTATCGAGAAGACAGCCGCTACCGATATCATCAAATACCGGCAATCCATATCTACCGGCCAGCTCCACCATCTCTTCCAGTCCCACTGAATGGGTGAATCCTGTCATCCGGAAATTGCTCAGGTGAACCCTCATAATTGCCGCCGTACTCGGGCCTATTACCTGCTCATAATCAGAAATATAGGTACAGTTGGCTGTACCAACTTCTACCAGTCTGGCCCCGCTCTGGCGCATTACGTCCGGGATACGAAATCCGCCCCCGATCTGAACCGCCTGGCCCCGTGATACGAGAACCTGCTTTCTCCTGGCAAAAGCACTGAGAGCAAGTAGAACTGCCGAGGCATTATTATTCACCACCATTGCAGCCTCAGCCCCGGTAAGCAAGCAAAGCGCACGCTCGAGGTGGCTATTACGTTCACCTCGTCGCCCGCTATCAAGGTCAAATTCAAGGTTGGAGCAGGCGCGGGCAGCCTCGCCCATGCCGGCGGCCGCCTCATAGCTAACCGGGGCACGTCCCAAGTTGGTATGGATAATGACCCCACTGGCATTAATCACCCGTCGCAACCCCGGCCGCAGTATCATCCGGCTGCGGGAAATGATATCCATCACAATATCGTCAAAGGTGGGACAGGGCTTTCCTGCGGATATATCCAGACGCTTGCTTTCGAGGTAATCACGTATTATGCCCACCAGCAGTTCACGGAGTATATATTCCTCCATATTCCGCAAACGCGGGTCGGAAGCCAGTTTATCCACGCCGGGTAAACAGCGCATGTCTCTTTCCATTTTTCCTGCCATATTCTAATATATCGGCCGACTATTGCAAAGGGTTCAACCAATAGAATATCATAATACTTGACAATGCATCGCCATTACGGTATATTTATGAGCATTGCAGTAATGATTTTGAAAGGTTTAAAGTCTTGAAGCTATCTACCAAAGGACGATATGCAGTTCGGGCCATGCTTGATCTGGCCCTCCAGTCAGGTGATAACCCCACCCTGATCAAGGACATCTCGGAACGGCAGCAGATATCCTGCCTGTACCTGGAACAGCTCTTTACCCGCCTGAAAGCAGCCGGGCTGGTCAGGAGCATCCGGGGGCCCAACGGCGGTTTCATGCTAACACGACCTCCATCGGAGATAACCTTCGCCGATATCGTCCATGCTATGGAGGGGTCGACGGCTCCGGTTGATTGCGTCGACAATGCTCACCTTTGCCCGCGTGCCGAATCGTGCATGTCCCGACGGGTATGGATCGAAATGAAAGACGCGATGGACAGGGTTCTCAATACCACTACCCTGGAAGACCTTATCGACCAGGAATACTGGCACGAGCTTGAGAAAACCCATGCGTAGCAGCCCTATATTTCCCGGCAATGGAGACAAGAATAGGAATGGCTGATAAACCCGCTGGAAAGTTTATGGCCTGGCCGGTGGCTGTACTGGCACTATCGCTACTGATACCGACCCTGGATTTCAAGCCGGCTTATGGCTGAGGGTGTAACGACGGGACGCCGGGTGCGGCGTCCAAGACCGTTACCGTCGACGTTAATCCAGGTGGCAGCGGTGTAGTCGAAATAGACGGCGTGGCTGCAACCGAGTACCCCTTTGAATTCGAAATTGAGAGTGGCAACGTCATCAAGATAGAAGCCTGGCCAGAAGACGGCTACCGCTTTGTCGAGTGGGACACCATCGGAAGCGATAACCCCAAATATGTGGACGTAGTACGCGATATGCACGTAACCGCCCACTTTACCTCGGAAACCAGGGTATTTACTTCCCCCGATGATACCATAGAAATAGTGGTTCCCGGAGACACGATTGCACTGGACGGCGAAGGAAATCCCCTGAGCGGAATAGATTTCCTCGCCCTGAATGGCAGTTCCTACCCTGATGAAAACGCCAGCATCGTCGGAGTCCCCTACCATCTGGCACCCGATGGAGCCACCTTCGACCGACCGGTTTCTCTAACCTGGAGCTACGTTTCGGATGCAATACCCGAGGGTCTGGCCGAGGAAAACCTGGTGCTGGCTATTTACGATGAAAATGATGGCAAATGGCAGGAACTGGAATTCGATATCGACTCCGGGGAAAACGTTCTGACCGCATATATCGATCATTTTTCCACCTTTGCCCTGATCGCCTCTTCTTCGCCTGCAATGAACAACCAGGTCAACGCAGGGCAAACAGCAGGGGATTCTACTCCAGCAGCGACGGCAATACTGCCCGCCTCATTCACCCTCAGTTCCCTGAGCATATCCCCGGCACGGGTTCAGCCCGGTGAAAATGTGACCATAAGCGCCTATCTGGCCAATAGCGGCGAAGCAGAAGCAAGCTACCCGGTATCTCTCAGCCTGAACGGAGCGGTAGAGAAAACCAGGGAAATATACCTTGACGGTGGAAACGGGGAAACGGTATCCTTCACCAGCAACCGGAGCAACCCGGGCGAATACCCTGTCGATATCAACGGTTTGAGCGGTTCCTTTACGGTTGAAGAATGTACCACGTGTAACACGCTGGCAACCAGCGATGCCGGCGAAGAATCCACCGGCACCCCGGGAGGGTGGTTAAACCGTTCGGTAATCATCTGTATTGCCGCCGCTATTGCTATACCGATATCGGTAAGATTTTGGCGGCGCAGGCGAGAAGAATATGGCTCACTGGGTGATTATATTTCCATGCGGTACCGCTGATACCACTACTTTCTCTTCTGCCTTAATCCAATACCAGAGCGACTGAAAATGCAAAAACTATGCGGGCATGCGCTGAATGCCAGAGATATATCGAGCCACCAGTAAATAAATACAGGCAACCCAGACATATTTCGGCCCAGCGGGTCAATAAGGCCATAATCAATACCGGCGCTTCCGGCTCCATTGAAACATAGTCCGTCACGTGATAACATCTTATTCTATAAGCAGGCTTGCGATGATAAGGGAATGGTAAACTGGCAGGTAACCGCTACCACCATCTATTGCGATGCCGTCGATGATGAGGCAACGGTTCTGGTATACAGGGACTTCTCCGTAAAATGTACCGGCTATGACCGCTATGGAGACCCGGAACCGGAAACACTCGACGTCCTCCGGAAGAAGAGCAGTCAATCAGGTAGGCCACTGAAGTGCGAAGGGCCGGAGTGCTGGCGGGTAAGTCAGTACCGGGATAAAATTATGTCGGAAGAGGCCGAACCAGATATAACATAGACCGATGAAGTATCACTACAGCCCGGAATCCAGTCAAGATGGAAAATAAAGCTGTAAAGAACAGGGCCAGAATTATTATCCAAAACCTCTTTCTTTCCTTTGGAGGGGTCAATTCCCTCAGTGACATCAACCTCGATATCCGGGATAACGAGATAATCGCCATCATCGGGCCCAACGGCGCCGGTAAAACCTGTATCCTGAACTGTATCAACGGTTTTTACAAGCCCCAGAGCGGGGAAATTTACTACGATGGGCATAGAATTACCCGGATTCGCCCCGATAAGGCGGCCAAGCTCGGCCTGGCAAGGACCTTCCAGAATATCGAGTTGTTCGGCGGTTTGAGCACTCTGGATAATATCATGGCGGCAAGGCACGTCCTCATGAAACAGAACTTCGTTAGCAGCGCCATCTATTTCGGAGCAGCCCGGAATGAAGATATCACCCATCGGCGCCGGGTCGAGGATATTATCGATTTCCTGGAGATGCAGCCCATAAGAAACAAACCGGTCGGCTCCCTCCCCTACGGAATGCGCAAGAGGGTTGAGCTGGGCAGGGCCCTGGCTCTGGAGCCAAGCGTTCTACTCTTAGATGAACCTATGGCAGGGATGAATCTGGAGGAAAAGGAAGACATCGCCCGCTTCATCATCGATATCTTTGAAGGACAGGGTAACGCCTATGCGGATACACCCGTACTCAGAGACGGCATCAACTGTATTGTCCTGGTCGAACACGATATGGGGGTGGTGATGGACCTGGCCGACCGTATTGCCGTACTTGATTTCGGGCGGAAAATCGCAGAAGGAAGTCCAGAGGAAATCAGAGCCAATCCGGAGGTAGTATCGGCCTACCTGGGGCAGGAAGAGCAGAGCATTCACCCCCCACAGGTATCATAGCCACCTCTTACGCCTCCGGTAGTGCTTCACTTCACGATAGCTTTTCCTGGTACCTGCAGCCGATAGGCCCATATAGAATTCCCTGACATCGTTATTGTGTTTCAAGAAGCTGGCCGTTCCATCGAGAACGATTCGCCCGTTCTCCATAACATACCCGTAATGGGCGATACCCAGAGCAACCCGGACATTCTGCTCGACAAGCAATATTGATGTACCGTGATCGGCATTGAATTGCCGGATAATATCATATATTTCCCGCACCAGTATTGGTGCCAGGCCCAGTGACGGCTCGTCAAGCAGGAGTAGCTTCGGGCTGGCCAGCATTGACCTTCCCACCACCAGCATCTG